>JBKPLV010000248.1:0-2487 GCA_046731795.1 Actinomycetota bacterium
CTCACGCTTCGAGCGCGAGCAGGTCGTCGACGCTCTCACGCCGGCGGATCAGGCGCGCTTCGCCGTCGCGCACGAACACGGCGGCGGGTCGGCCGACGCCGTTGTAGTTCGAGCTCATGGCGAGCGTGTACGCGCCGGTAGCAGGCACCGCGAGGAGGTCGCCTCGGCGCGGGGCGGGGAGGAGGACGTCGTCGATGAGCACGTCCCCGGACTCGCAATGCATGCCGGCGATGCTCGCGGTCTCGTCGGGGGTCTCGTCGGCTCGCGCCGCCGAGAGCGCCGTGTAGCGGGCGTCGTAGAGCTGCGGCCGCGGGTTGTCGGACATGCCTCCGTCGACGGCCGCCCACGTCCTGCCGGGCAGCCGCTTGACGGCGCCGACGCGGTAGAGGGTGACTCCGGCTCTCCCGACGAGGCTCCGTCCTGGCTCGAGCCACACGGCGGGCGCCGCGAGCCCCGCCGCGGCGAACGCGTCGGACGCGGTCGCGGCAGCTGTGCGTGCGAGCTCGGCTGCGTCCGGCACGTTCTCCCCCGGGTGATGCCGGATGCCGAAGCCGCCGCCCAGATCGGCGACTCGCGCCTCCCAGCCGAGCTCGCTTCGGCAGTCGGCGGCGAATGCGGCGAGGCGGCGGATCGTCTCCGCCTGCGCCGTGAAGTCCGAGAGCTGCGAGCCGACGTGGACGTGGAGTCCGAGTACCTCGATGCCCCGCGCGCGTGCGTCCGCGAGCAGCGTGCGCGCCTCGCCCGGCGGGAGCCCGAACTTCGAGCCGTGATGGCCGGTCGTGATGGCCTCGTGCGTGTCGGCATCGACGCCGAGGGTGACGCGCACGAGCGCGCGCTCGACACCGGCAGACGCCGCCAACTCCGCTTCGTCGGCCGCGTCGAGGACGACCGGCGCGCGCTCGGCCGCCGACTCGCGCATGAACGCGAGGCCCTTGTTGTTGCCGTGGACCACGAGCTCGTCGCCTGTGAGCCCGGCCGCGCCTGCGAAGGCGAGCTCGCCGGACGAGGCGACGTCCGCGCCGATCCCTTCCTCGCGCAGGAGGCGAAGCAGGGCGACGTTCGCGAAGGCCTTCGTGCCGAAGAAGACGCGCCCGCCGTCGCCCACCGCATCGGTGAACGCCCGCGCCCGCCCCCGAACCGTTTCCTCGCAGTAGACGACGAGCGGCGTTCCGAAGCGCTCGGCGAGATCCGAGGTCCGGATGCCGCCGAGGACGAGCTCGCCCTCCTCGAGTCGCGCCGAATCCGGGAACAGTTCGAGCATCGGCCGATTCTGCCTGGTACCGTTTTCAGCTCGTGAAGCAGCTGCTTGCATAGCGCAGGGGACGAACGCGGCGATGCCGCGGACGTTCTCGTGGAGCCTCTCGTCGAGAGGCTTTTTTGTTCCCGGAGACGAACTGGACAAGGCGATGGACACGTACGACGCGAAGACGATCGAGGAGCGCTGGCAGCGCGTGTGGGAGGACGCGAAGGCGTTCCACGTCTCGAACGAGCCGATCGAGCCCAAGAGCTACGTGCTGGAGATGCTCCCGTACCCCTCGGGGACGCTGCACATGGGGCACATGCTCGTCTACACGATCGGCGACGTCGTCACTCGCTTCCGCTCGCGCAACGGGATGCACGTCCTCCATCCGCAGGGCTTCGACGCGTTCGGCCTGCCCGCCGAGAACGCAGCGATCCGCGAGGGCGTCCATCCGCGTGAGAGCACGGAGCGCAACATCGAGGCGATCACGCGCTCGATGCGCCGCGTCGGGTGGGCGTACGACTGGGATCGCCTGACCTCGACCCACACGCCGGACTACTACCGCTGGCAGCAGTGGCAGTTCCTGCGCTTCCTCGAGCGCGGTCTCGTGTACCGAAAGGGCGCTCCGGTGAAGTGGTGCCCGAACGACCAGACCGTGCTCGCGAACGAGCAGGTCCGCGACGGTCGCTGCGAGCGCTGCGGCGCGGAGGTCGAGTCGCGCCTCATGGAGCAGTGGTTCTTCCGCATCACCGACTACGCGCAGGCACTGCTGGACGACCTCGAGACCGTCGACTGGCCCGAGTCGATCAAGGCGCGACAGCGCAACTGGATCGGGCGCTCCGAGGGTGCCGAGATCCTCTTCCGCCTCGAGGAGCTGGACGAGGACGTCGCCGTCTTCACGACGCGCCCGGACACGCTGCACGGCGCGACGTTCTTCGTGCTCGCGCCCGAGCACGAGCTCGTGCCGCGCATCGAGCGCCCCGGGGTCGCCGACTATGTCCGTCGCGCCTCCGCGAAGAAGACCGCCGAGCGCGCCGCGGCCACGGAGAAGACCGGCGTCTTCACGGGCCTGCACGCGATCAATCCGGCGAACGGCGAGCGGCTGCCGGTCTACGTCGCCGACTACGTCCTGACCGACTACGGCACCGGCGCGATCATGGCCGTGCCCGCGCACGACCAGCGCGACTTCGACTTCGCGCAGGCGTTCGACCTCCCAATCCGGCAGGTCGTGCGGCCGGCGGACGGCC
>JBKPLV010000249.1:0-5525 GCA_046731795.1 Actinomycetota bacterium
CTTTGGACTGACCACGATCGCGCGTCAGCCACAACGCCGACCAGTTGCTAGGGCCGGAAAGCTTGCTCGCCGAGCAGTTGGGGCGAGACAGCCACACGATACACACGCAGCCGGCATTCGCGCACGTGACTCCGCGACCGAGGTGGGCCGCGCAGCGCCGGCCGCGATTCAGCCTGCGGGCGAGTGAGGCGCTTTCGGCAGCAAGCGGTGCCCCTCCACTACTGCGGACGCTACGTCGGCGAGTCGCCGGTTTGTCGAACGCGACTGCGTCCGGAGCATGTCGAAAGCAGTGGCCTCGTCCACCGAGTGGCGCTCCATCAAGATTCCCTTCGCGCGCTCGGTAACGGCGCGACGTCCAAACGCCCCCTCGAGCTCCTGATACTCGGCGAAGCGCCGAAGGACGATGTCGATCGAGCTCTGCCAGTCTCTCGTTTCAGCGTCGGTGATGTAGGCGAAGACGCCCCGCTTGGACGCCTCCTTGAGGAATCCGGGGTCCGGCGCGTGGAGTAGGACGATCACCGGGCATGCCGCCTCGTGGACGATCTTCTCGATCAGGCCGAGTGCGTGTTCAGAGCTGTCGCCTAATCCGACGAGCGCCACGTCGGGCCGCTCGCGTGCAGTGACGGGTCCCACGTCCTCGACGTCGATCTCGCGAGCGATAACCTCATGACCGAGCGCAACGACGATCGGCGCCACCAACGCCAAGCGGTCCTTCCGTTCGTTCGCGATCAGGACGCGTAAATGCTCGGTCTCACGACGACTCACGCTTGCCCGACGAGTCTAACGGCCACGGGCGGCTGAGAGTCGCACCGCCTGTAGCTCGACTTGGTCGTCGAACTCGCAACGCACCCAAGCTTCAGAAAGCTCTCACACACGAGGGCAACGAGCTCCTGGGAGGAGCCGTCGAGCCGCGGGCAAGTAACCAAGTCACCGAGAGAACTCCTTGATTCACACGCGGCGCGTGAGACGCTAGAGAGGATCTAGCCCATCGCCAGAAGCTTCCTGAGTTGAGTCGGAGGGTTCGAAAGCTGTCCGGTTAGGTCCATCGCAGAACGCCGGAGCGACGGCTACATGCCGAGGTCGATGCCGTCGGCGGCATAGGCCGCTCGCGCCTCGTCGCCTGACGCGAATGCCTTCGATCGCCACACGAGACCGTCTCTGAACGTCAGCACCCAGGTGCTCGGCGTGAAGGTCGTCTCGCCGTTGCCGCGCTGCACCACCAGACCCGACACCACGACCGCGTTCTCGTCGAGCGCCTCCGTCTCGGCGTCGTCGGTGGCGTACGACCCGCTCTCGACCGAGGACAACACCTCGATCAGCTCGTCAGGGCCCAGGATCCGGTCTCCGGCGGCGACCGCGGAAATGCGAGCCTCGTCGTGGTAGAGCGAGCGCAGAATCCACCACTCCCTTGACTCGAACGCGTCCGAAATGGTCCGCAGCAGTCTGAGCGCCTGGGCGGCAGCCTCGGGGGAGCTGGCCATGAGCAGCGCCATTCTCACTCGAAGTGACCTGGATTGCGAACGCGGCCTCTGACGGCGCAGCCCAGCACGGCCGCAATGCCTTGACTCAGCGCGTGACGGACGTCCGCTCGAGCGAGGCAGCGAGCCGGTCGACGGTGTCGCGCATTCCGCTGCGAACCATCGACCACCACTCCGGCACGCCGTCGTCCGGGAGGTTCGCCGGCAGCGCGACGTGGACCGTCAGCTCGGTGCTTGCGCCGGCGCGCGCCAGAGTCACGGTCACGAGCGGGCTCTCGTCGAGGCACTCGGGGTCGAGCTTCGGCCAGCCGTCCGTCGATCCCCAGCTGAACACAATCTTCTCGTTCGGCACGATCTCTCGATAGATCCCGCCCGTGAAATACGAGGTCTGCTCGTCGATGACCATCTTCTGGCGCCACACACCGCCGATCCGGAGGTCGAGCTCGATCGGCTCGGTCGGGACGGGCTGCCGATCGTTGTAGAACCAGCCGAGGTGCTCCGGATCTGTCCACGCGCGGAAGACCTCCTCCCGCGACGCGTCGAGCGTCCAGGTGAGGGTGAAATCGCGGTCGCTGCGGTCGCTGCGGTCGGCGGTCGTCATACGTCCTCCTGTCGTTGTCCGTCGGTCAGCTGCCACTCGAGGCGCGCAAGGCGGGCCTGGAAGAACTCTCGGTACGGCGCCATCCACCGGTCCGCCTCGACCAGGGGCGAGGGATCGAGCCGGCACGGACGCCACTGCGCGGAGCGCCCCTTCACGACGAGTCCCGCGCGCTCGAGGACCTTCAGATGGCGCGATACCGACGGCAGGCTCATGGCGTGCGGCAGTGCGAGCTCGCCGACTGTCGCCTCGCCTTCGGCGAGCCTGGCGAGGATCGCCCGGCGTGTCGGGTCGGCGAGGGCGGCGAACGTGAGGCTGAGCTGATCCGTCTTCATTTAGCCAACTGCCTAATTAGCCAGTTGGCTAACTAAAACACATAGCAATGGGCGCGTCAACCCTATGCCGCCGGCGTCAGAGCTCGACGATGGTGACCGGAACGCCCGCTACCTGGTCGGGGATCCGGTCGGCCTCTCCACTCTCGAGCCAGGTCGCCTTCTCCCCACCGCGCACGACGACGAGGATGCGGTCGGGATCGTGCTCGGCGATCGCGTCTACGACGACCTGGTGCGGCGGATCGGGCTTCACCTCCACCGCCTCCGCGTCGGTCGGAGCGCGCTCGGCGACCGCCTCCCCCACCTGCTGCGCGTGCTCGCGCGCGGGGTCTTCGTCGTTCGCGAGCCACTCGAGGCGCGACTGCTCGACGGCCGGCGCGACGACCGCGAGCTCGTCCTCCGGCTCGAGATGCTGAGCCAGCTCGTCCCGGGCGACCGGGGACGTTGCCACGACGACGACACGCGCCATGTTCGAGCCATACCCCGCCCGGCCGGAGCCCAACCGGCGCGAACACGCCGAGGGCGGCTTGCGCCGCCCTCGGCAAGGGTCTCAATGCAAGGGTCTCCGTGCCCTTCCACGCTCAGCCCGCCAGGCGCACCTGGACGAGGCGATAGCCGGCGATGCCGCCGAGCCCAGGATCGCCGGCGCGGAACGCCTTGATGAAGAACTGCACGTTGAAGCCGTTCCGCGGAGTCGGGAACAGGCGGTTCGGGACGAGCGTGAGCGTCACGAAGCCATCGGCCTGCGTCGTCTGGGTTTGACCCTCGACGACGCGTGGCGTGGCACGCATGAACACACGCGCACCGCTCACCGGACGCCCACCGCGCGCTGTCACCTTGACGCGAACGGTGATCGGGGCGGTGCGGCTCGTCACCGGATTCGGGCTGAACTGCACCTGCGCGATGACGAGGCGGTCGCCGGCTGCCTTCAGGCTGCCGACGTCGATCGTCCCGCTCGACGGAGGCGGAGGTGCTCCGCCACCGACGACGCCGGTCGGATTCGACACCTCGGACGTGGTGCCGCGGTCGTTCCGGGCGGTCACCCTGACACGGATCGTGTGGCCGAGGTCGGCGTCACGCACCTCGTAGTCCGTGTCGTCCGCGCCGGCGATCTCGCTGCAGTCGTCGCCCTTGGCACTGCACCGGAGCCACACGTAGGCAAACGTGATCGGCTGGTCGCCGGCCCAGGTGCCGCGGTTGGCATGCAGCATGCTGCCGACCGTCGCGGTGCCCGAAATCGTGGGATCGGTGAGGTTGGTCGGCCGGGCCGAGGTGATGACGGCCGTCGGATTCGAGGTGGCCTTCGCCGACCCGTCCGGATTCGACGCGACGACCTGCGAGCGGATCCGGAACCCTGCGTCTGCCTGCCTCAGGACGTATGTGTTGTCAGCGGCGTTGGAGATCCGCCGACAGTCCGACGCATCCGGCGCCCCGCGTCCCTCACAGCGGAACCACCGGAAGCCGAACACGATGGGCTCAGTTCCGGTCCAGGTCCCGCGAGTCGTCCGCAGCACCTGACCGACAATTGTCGTGCCGGTGACGGCCGGCTCGCCGGTATTGGTTGGTGCGACCGTCGTTGCCGCCGTAGACGCCTGTGTCGCCCAGGCGGCGAACACGCCGGCCGCGATCGCGGTTGCGACCGAGAGCCCCACGATCACCAGAAAGACGCGCTGAAGACGCGCCGTCGAGTTCGTTCGCATGTCGATCCCTCCTCAGGGACGCCTGTAGTGCCTCCAGGTGGCGGGTACCCGACGGGCCCGGCTCCGACTCGGCTCGCACCGCGTCCTTACCGAAGACTTACGGGGCCCTAACGGGTGAACGGCGAGCTGGTTTCCGGCGTCTGCCGCATGGGAATCCCGTTCTCCGGGATCCGATCAGGAGGAAGACACGATGGATACGTGGGAATGGATCGTGCTCGGAGTCGCGATCGCGGTGGCCATCATCCTCGTGCTGGCGCTGGCGCGGATTCGCTCGCGGCGGTCGCGTCTGCAGAAGCGCTTCGGCAACGAGTACCAGCGCGCAGTGGCCGAGGAAGGACGGGGCGCGGGCGAGTCGCACCTCGCGGAGGTCGAGAGCGAGCACGACGCGCTCGAGCTCCATGACCTGCCTCCGGTGACCCGGGACCGCTATCTGGACGAGTGGCGGCAGGCTGAGCTTCGCTTCGTGAGCGACCCGCGGGACGCGGTCCGCGCCGCGGACCGAATCGTCGAGCGTATCCTGCACGAGCGCGGCTACCCCGAGGGGGACGGCCAGCAGCTCGTCTCGCTCGTCGCGGTGGACCAACCGGAGGTCGCGGAGCGGTTCCGTCACGGGCGCGCGCTGATCGAGGGCGCCGAGGCCGAGAGCACGGAGAACCTGCGGAAGGCGATGCTCGACTTCCGCTCGGTGCTCGAGGACGTCCTCAGCCGCCCGCGTGAGGGCGCGGTCGCCTAGCGCAAGCCAGTCTGCGCGTCAGCGCGTGCCGAGGATGGACTCGGCTTCGAGGATCGTCCTCGTGGCGACGAACCGGAGAAGGAGTTCGTCGCGGAACTCGACGGCCCAGATGACCGGGTCGTCGCGGATGACGCGCTCGTTGTCGATCCAGCGCAGCCTGCCCTCGACGATGACGCGGTCGTCGTCGAGCGCAGTGAAGACGTCGGCCGTCGTCTCGAACAGGTTGGGGGCGACCTCTTCCTCGATGAACCTGACGACCTCGTCCCGCCCGCGGACGCTGATGCCGGGACGCACCTTGGAGACGAGCTCGACGTCCGCGTGCACGAGCGCGTCCAGCTCGTCGTAGGCGCCGCGCTGGATCGTCGCGAACCAGCGGCGTGCCAGACGCTCGCTCATCAGGGCTTCACTGAGAGGCTGATCGCGGATCGAGTGAGTCTACGGCGCGCGTGGCGTGACGCCCCGCTGCGCTGCCGTCCACATCCGTTCTCGCCCGGCACCGGGCACTCGTCACGAACACCCCTCCGCGATCGTGCGCGCGGGGCGCAAGCGCGAGAAGTGGCGCTCCCAGCTCGTCGCCGACCTCTCCCTCGCGGCCCGGCTGCTCGAAGACGCCGAGACCGTCAGACGCTGAAGACGACGAAGTCCTGACCCGTCACGTGCACGGCGACGTTGTGGACCGGCACG
>JBKPLV010000250.1:0-23898 GCA_046731795.1 Actinomycetota bacterium
AGGCGGCGATGACGTGCTCGGTGCCCTTGCGCCGACGCGACGATGGCGCATGCAGGATCACGGGACGCGTGCGGTCTGAGGGCGGTGCCGGCTCGATGGCGCCGACGTCGATCCCCGGCGGGATCATCTCCGCCTCGGGCACCCAGCGGATCGCGTCGTACGAGCCGACGACCTCGGCGCCCGCCTTCTTCCCGAAGGCGAGCTCGGCAGGCGCCTTCCCGCGGATGTCGGAGCCGAGGTAGTGCATCACCGACTTCTTCCCGAAGGCACGGAGGAGCGGGAACTGCACCGACCGCGGTACGAGCGTGAGCCCGAAATAGAAGTGGAAGACGTCTGTGCGCGGCAGCAGCTTCGCGAGCGCGCGCCACTGCGTGAGCTGGCGCCGCGCGAAGCCGCCCCTCCGCTCGAGCGACCAGTCGGCCTCGGAGTGGAGCGTGTATCGGTTGAAGACGACGAGCTGCGCGTCGACGCCGCGGCGCCGGAGCGCCCGGACGTTCGCCCACGGCACGCCCGCCGTGTTCACGGGGCAGTGGACGACGCGCACCGCTACTCGAGCTCGATGCGGTCGGCGCGGAGCTGCTCGAGCCGGCGCTCCTTCTCGGCGTTCAACATCGTCCGCATCGTCAGGCCCATGGTTGCGCCCTCGTAGACCCAGATCTCGGGATGCACGAGGATCTGCAGCCACGGGAAGCCACCGCCGCGGAGCTCCTCGTGCGGGCAGCCGGAGCGCCAGTGCTGATTCGAGTCGGAGCGGTAGAGAGCCCGATCGAAGTACGGCTGGGCATAGACGTTGGTCGCGCCCGGAATCCCGTCGGACATTCTCTCCGGCTCGGGGTTGTGCCAGGAGACGACCGGGTCGAACCGCCCGTCTAGCTCGACGTTCGGGTAGACCGCGTGGAGCCCGACCGCGTGACCCAGGTCACGCAGCCGCGCCAGCGCCGCCACGCCCTCGCTCGAGGCGAGGTTGTAGAAGACCGACTCGGTCATGAGCAGGTAGGTCGTCCGGATGCCGTACTCGGCCTCGAGCTCGGCCATCCGAACCGCCGCGTCGAGCGACAGGTCGACGTCGTGCCGGAGGTAGATGTGGCCGCGCTCCGGCGCGTCCCCGAAGAACGCGAAGCGGTAGCCGCCTGCCTTCCCGGCCTCCAGGATCTCGGCGTAGTGGCGCAGATCGAACGAGCAACTCATCTCACGCTGCCGCCTCCACCTCCACGTGGAGCTTCGTCGCGGCGCGCTCGGCGCGACGGAGTGCCTCCTCCGGGGTGTCGGCGATGGCGATGACGTAGCCGCGCCGGTCGCCGTCGCGGCGCACGGGGCGGATCGTCTCGCCGATCTGGAGATACGTGTCGGCCTGGACGACGCCCTCGGAGGCGAGGACCGCGTCGAGCTCGCCGATGCGCGTGACCCGTCCCGTCGGGAGCGGGCCGGGCTGGGCCGTGAAGAACCGGATCGCGAGCGGCTGCGTGAAGCGGGGCAGCGCGATGTCGTCGGGCACGAACTCCCCGAGCGCCTGCAGGAGCGCGACCTCGACAAGGTCGACGCCGACCGCGTGGCGCACGAGATCGGCCATCTGGCCGCCGGGGATACGCGCTGCGACCTCGACGACCGAGACCCCGCCGTCGGGCGAGGCGATGAGCTGCGGGAAGGCGATGGCGTCCCGCAGGCCGAGCGCGCGCACCGACTCCACGGCCACCTGGCTCGCGAGCCGGAGCTGGTCGGGCGGGATCGACGGCGGGTAGACGTGCATCCAGCCGACGCCGAAGCCGATCCCAGGCGGGCGCAGGCGGTCGGAGAGCGTGACGAGCGCCGGTTCGCCGACGCGCGCGATGACGATCCCGTTCAGCTCGACGCCGTCGACGAACCGTTCGAGAAGCGCCTCGTTCGTCGGGGACTCCGCGATTGCTTCGTCGAGATCGCGTTCGAGCTCGTCGCGGTTCTCGAGCCGGAACACGGCGCGCTGACCCCCGGAATCGACGGGCTTGAGCACCGCCGGGAAGCCCACCGCGGCGATCGCGGCGTCGACGTCCGCGCTCGAGCGCAGGCTCGCAGAGGGCGGTTGGGGCAGTCCTGCCGCGCCCAGAGCGTCGCGCATCGCCCGCTTGTGCGTCAGCAGGTGCGCCGTGTGGGTTCCGATGCCGGGCAGCCCGAGTGCCTCGGCGACCGCGGCCACGACCGGCACGGCGCGGTCCGCGGAGACCGTAAGGACGCCGTTCACGCCGATCCTGCGCGCCGACTCGACGACGCCCTCGACATCCGTGAAATCGACGACCTCGGCGACGTCCGCAACGGCGAGGCCCGGAGCGTCGCTGTTCCGGTCGACGGCAGCGACGTGCAGTCCGCGCGCGCGAGCCTGCTCGATCGCGCGCCGCTGATGGCGCCCCGCGCCAACGAAGAGGACCGTCGTCACGGCGGCCGATGGTAACGGCGCGTCGACTAGCTCACGCCGCCTGGCGGCAGGAGCCAGGGCGAGATCCGCTGCCAGCGGGCGATCTCGCAGCCGTTCCTCCGCGAGAGCACGCCGCGGAGGGGCTGCCCTCGCACGGTGCCGACCACGAGCGCCTTCTGCGGCCCGCCGTAGATCTCGGTGCACACCGCGTTCTTCGGCGTCGGCGCGAAGAGCTTGGTGCCGCCAGCGAGCAGGCGAGTACAGGCTCGCACGGGTCTCGGCAGCGTGCCGCCGGCCGGGTTGCACCGAAGCGTCCAGATCACGCGGTCGAGCGGCCTTGCGGAGTTCTCCCAGTACGTGATCCGAAGCGAGGTGCCCGACGACGGCGCTGCCGAGGCGGACGCCGCCACGACCGCCACGACGAGCGCCACGATCGATGCGCGCATGATCCCAGGGTACTGTCCGCGCTCGTGGCGAGCCCTCGTCTGAGGCGGATCGGGCTGGTAGCCGCGTGCGTCCTTGCGGGCGCGATCGCACTTCCACTCGGCGCCCGGGCGGCGGCGAACCGCTGGCACGACGACACGGTCTGGGCGAACTCGCTGCACTCACTCGGCGGGCTCGCGGTGCCGTACGACTTCGCGATCTTCCTCCAGGCCGCCCACGACGTCCGGAGCGGCGACGACCCGTACGTCGATCCCGACTCGGTGAGCGACGGGGACTCGCCGTACGCGTACCCGCCCCTCCTCGCACTCGTCCTCGTCCCTGCGACCGCGCTGCCGGACGAGGTGCACGGATCGTCTCCCGCCGGTGTGCTCGTCTCGCTGCTCCTGATCGGATGCGTCGTCGCGGCGCTCGCGCTCCTGGACGTCCGCGACTGGCGCTGCTACCCGATCGCGCTCCTGTACCCGCCGACGCTGGAGAACCTCGAGTACGGGGCGATCGGTCCGGTGCTCGCCCTCCTGGTGGCGCTCGCCTGGCGCTACCGCGGCCGTGTTGCGGGCCCTGCCGCCTCGCTCGGGGCCGCGATCGCGCTGAAGGTGTTCCTCTGGCCGCTCGTCGTCTGGCTGGTCGCGACGCGGCGGTGGCGGGCGGCGGTCGGGGCCGTGTTCGTGGCCGCGGCGCTCGCCCTCGGATCCTGGGCCGTGATTGGCTTCGACGGCATCGCCGACTACCCCGACCTGCTGCGCCGCCTCTCGGATCTCGAGGCCGAGAACTCGTACTCCGCCTACGCGATGCTCATGACGCTCGGCCTGAGCTCGGCCCTTGCCCACCTCGTCGCGACGGCCGCGGCCGTGGGGCTTCTCGTGCTCGGCTGGCGTGCCGCACGTGGTGGCCACGACGGCGACCGGCGTGCGCTCACGTACGCGCTGGCCGCGGGCGTCGTGCTGACCCCGATCCTGTGGCTGCACTACCTCGTGCTGCTCGTCGTGCCGATCGCGCTCGCGCGGCCGCGCCTCTCGGGACTGTGGCTCGTCCCGCTGGCGATGACCCTCTTCGAGCTCCTCGATCTCTACCGGGGCTGGCCGCGCGGCGACGGGTGGGCGCTCCTCAGCGTGGCGGCCGTCGTGACGCTCGTGTTCGCGGGAGCGCTTCGCCGACCCGGACGTAGACTCGCCGCGTGGCTCTGACCGGAAAGCGCATCGTCGTCACCGGCGGCGCGGGCTTCATCGGGACGACGCTCGCGCGCCGGCTCGTCGAGGAGAACGAGATCGTCGCGATCGACAACCTGCACCGGGACACCCTCGGCGGCACGGCGCTCGCGGAGCACCCGAACTTCAGCTTCGTGCAGGGCGACGTGCTCGATGCGCCGTTCCTGAGTGACGCTGTGAAGGGCGCGACGCACCTCATCCACGCCGCGGCCATCGCGGGCGTGGACACGGTGCTCGAGAGCCCCGTGCGCACCATGCGCGTGAACCTGATCGGCACGTACCACGCACTCGAGGCCGCCCTCGCGACGAGCGACACGATCGAGCGGGTCATCGAGTTCTCGACGAGCGAGGTGTTCGGGACGTACGCCTACAAGGTCGACGAGGAGCACGTCACCACGCAGGGGTCGGTCGGGGAGGCGCGCTGGACCTACGCCGTGTCCAAGCTCGCCGGCGAGCACCTGGCGCACGCGTACCACGACGAGCTCGGCGTGCCGACAGTCTCGGTGCGCCCGTTCAACGTGTACGGGCCCGGTCAGGTCGGTGGCGGCGCGATCCGCGCCTTCATCGAGACGGCGCTCGCCGGCAATCCGCTCGTGATCCACGGCGACGGCTCTCAGATCCGGGCGTGGTGCTACGTCGACGACATGGTGGACGCGCTCCTGCTCGCCCTCGAGCATCCGAACGCGATCGGCGAGAGCTTCAACGTCGGCAACGCGCGCTCGGCGGTGACGATCTACGACCTCGCGCTCCGGATCAAGCGGCTGACTGGTCTCGAGCACGATCTCGTCTTCCAGCCGCTCCACTACACCGACGTCGAGCTGCGCATTCCGAACGTGGACAAGGCCCGCGACCTCCTCGGGTTCGAGGCGAGGGTCGAGCTGGACGAGGGTCTCGAGCGGACGATCGCCTGGTACCGGGAGAACCTTCCCGCATGAGTGACCCGATCCGGCTGGCGCGGCCGGACGTGGGGGAGGCCGAGCTCGCAGCCGTCGCGGAGGTCGTGCGGACCGGCCAGCTGACAATGGGGGCCAAGGTCGCCGAGTTCGAGGAGGGGATCGCGCACGCCGTCGGCACCGCCCACGCCGCCGTCGCGTCGTCGGGGACGGCGGCGCTCCACCTCGCGCTTCTCGCCCTCGAGGTCGGCCCAGGGGACGAGGTCATCGTCCCCGCCTACACGTTCCCGGCGACCGCGAACGTGGTCGAGCTCTGCGGTGCGCGCGCGGTTCTCGTGGACGTCGATCCGGACACGTTCAACGTCGACGTCGCCGCGGTTGCCGCAGCGGTCGGGCCGCGGACGCGGGCCGTCATGGCGGTGCATCTGTTCGGGCGCCCAGTCGACTGGGAAGCGCTGCAGACCGCGGTGCCGCAGGAGGTCGCGCTCGTCGAGGATGCTGCCGGCGCGCTCGGGGCGACCTACCGTGGGACTCCGTGCGGCGCGCTCGGCGTGGCCGCGTGCCTTTCGTTCCACCCGCGCAAGATCGTGACGACGGGCGAGGGCGGTGCGGTGACGACGGACGAGGAGGCGCTCGACGCTGCCGTGCGCCGTCTCCGCCACCATGGCTGGCAGTCGCTGGGCGACATGCCCACGCCAGGGTTCAACTACCGCCTCCCGGATCTCCTGTGCGCGCTCGGCATACCGCAGCTCGACCGCCTCGAGCAGCTCCTCGCGGCCCGAGAGCGCGTCGCCGGCTGGTATACGGAACGGCTCGAGCACCACGTGCTCACCCCCTCCGTCGCCGACGGCGACCGCCACGGCTGGCAGGCCTACGTCGTGCAGCTCGACCGGCGCGACGACGCCCTGTGCGCGCTCCGTGAGGCTGGCATCGAGGCGCAGATCGGGACCTGGGCGCTCCACCGGCTCGAGCCGTATCGTGCGCAGGGCGACTTCCCGGGAGCCGACCGTGCCTTCGAGCGCGCGCTCGCGCTCCCGTTCGCAACGACGACCACCGAGGAGGAGGTCGAGCGGGTCGCCTCAGTCTTGACAGTGTTGTGAGTGAGTGCTAACTTCGTTGCCTCATGAGTCAGACCGCAACCCGACAGACGGCCGAGGAGCGTCGCGAGGCGGTGCTCGAGGCCGCGCGCTACGAGTTCGCCCAGCATGGCCTCCACGGCGCGTCGACCGACGCGATCGCGCGCAAGGCCGGCATCTCGCAGCCGTACCTCTTCCGGCTGTTCGGGTCGAAGAAGGCGCTCTTCATCGCGGTGAACGAACAGTGCTTCCAGCGCACGCTCGACCTCTTCCGCGCCGCCGCCTCCGGCAAGTCGGGGAGCGACGCGCTCCGCGCGATCGGCGATGCCTACGGAGAGCTCATCGAGAGCGACCGCAGCATGCTGCAGGGCCAGCTCCAGGCGTACGCGGCCTCGGTCGTCGACGAGGACGTCCGCGAGTCGACGGCGCGTGGCTACGGCCGGCTCGTCGACTACGTCGAGGCCGTGTCGGGCGCCGACAAGCACACGGTCGCGAGCTTCTTCGCAAAAGGCATGCTCATGAACGTGCTCGCCGCCATGGACTACTCGATCGCGGCCGAGCCGAAGGGCTCCTGGGCGGCGCGGCTCGCCGAGGGCTGCGCCGAGGAGGAGTCATGAGGGTCCTCTCTCTTTTTGTCCTGCAAATGAGTAATCAGTCACTAAATCGACACGAGATCGAAACCGGGAGGTCACGATGAAAGCCGGTACCCGCACGGCGTGGACGTTCGTCATCACGTCGATCGCGCTGTTCATGGTCGTGCTCGACAACCTCGTGGTGTCGACCGCACTGCCTGTCATCCGCGTCGACCTCGGTGCATCCATCGAGCAGCTCGAGTGGATCGTCAACGCCTACACCTTCACCTTCGCCGTGTTCCTGCTGATGGGCGCGGCGCTCGGCGACCGCTTCGGTCGCAAGCGGATGTTCATGATCGGCCTCGCGATCTTCACGGGGGCATCCGCGATGGCGGCGCTCGCCCCGTCGACGGAGTGGCTGATCGCCGCTCGCGCGCTCCAGGGTCTTGGTGGCGCAATTGTCACGCCGCTGACGCTGACGCTCCTCAGCGCCGCGGTCTCGCCGCACCGCCGCGGGGCGGCCCTCGGCGCCTGGTCGGGCATCGCGGGGTTCGCGGTGGCCATGGGGCCGCTCGTCGGCGGCGCCGTGGTCCAGGGGATCTCCTGGCAGTGGGTCTTCTGGCTGAACGTGCCGGTCGGTCTGCTCCTCCTCCCGCTCGCGACTCAGCTGCGTGAGTCCTACGGGCCGGACAAGGCGCTCGACGTGCCCGGCGTCGTGCTCGGCGGGCTCGGCCTGCTCGGAATCGTGTGGGGCCTCGTGAACGGGAACTCGGACGGCTGGACGAGCACGCAGATCGTCACGGCCCTCGTGGCCGGTGCGATCCTCCTGGCCGCGTTCGTCGCCTGGGAGCTCAGGGCAGCCGAGCCGATGCTGCCGATGCGGTTCTTCCGCAACCGGGCGTTCTCGGCAGCGAACGGAGCCTCGCTCTTCATGTACTTCGGGATGTTCGGCTCGATCTTCCTGCTCACGCAGTTCTTCCAGACCGCCCAGGGCTACTCGCCGCTCGAGGCGGGGCTGCGGGTGCTGCCGTGGACGGCGATGCCGATGTTCGTCGCGCCGGTCGCGGGCGCGCTCTCGGATCGGATCGGCGGCGGCAGGATCATGGCCGTCGGCCTCTTCCTGCAGGCAGCGGGTCTGGCCTGGATCGCGGCGGTGACGAGCGGCGACGTCGCGTACACCTCGCTCGTCGGGCCGTTCATCCTGTCCGGCATCGGCATGGGCATGTTCTTCGCGCCGGTCGCGAACGTCGTCCTCTCGGCCGTCCGGCCGGTCGAGGAGGGCAAGGCCTCGGGAGCGAACAACGCCATCCGCGAGGTCGGGGGCGTGTTCGGCGTCGCAGTGCTCGCCTCGCTCTTCTCGCACTACGGCAGCTACGAATCGGCCGACACCTTCAGCGACGGGCTCGCCGTCGCGACCTGGGTCGGCGCGGCGGTGGTCGCCGTCGGAGCGCTGCTCGCGCTCCTCATCCCGCCGAAGAGGCGCGTCGCGGACGAGGTTCCGGCCGAGCTCGTGGCACAGGCCGAGGCGGCGTAGCCCTGCTCTCCAGCGCTTGCGGCGCGCGAATGCGCGCTGCAAGCGCTGGTACCGTCGCCGCGTGATTCGCGCGGCCGAGCGCTCGCATGACACGTAAGGCGCGACGCGTCGGGACGATCGTCCTGACGCTCGCCGCGGTCGCGTATCTCGTCTGGCAGGTCGACCTCGGGACGACGGTCGACATCCTGCGGGAGGCGAACCTCGCCTGGTTCGCGCTGTCCGTCGCGATCATGCTCTTCACGGTTCCCGTGCTCGCGGCGCGCTGGGGCTGGCTGCTCGACGCGCACGACATCCAGGAGCGGCTGCCGTGGCTGACGCGCGCCTATTTCGTCGCCTACACGGCGGGGCAAGTGCTCCCCACCTCGCTCGGGGGCGACGCGGTGCGGGTCGTCGAGACGACGCGGCGCCATCCTGGACGGGCGACGGTCGTGACGGGCACGGTCCTGCTCGAGCGTGGCCTCGGCGGCGCTGCGACGGTCGGCCTCGGCGCGCTCGGGTTCCTGCTCTCCATCGGGGAGTACGACGTCAGCGCGTACCTGTGGCTCGAGGGCGTGTTCGTGTTCGGCACGCTCGTCCTCGGCTTCCTCTTCTTTGCGCGCTCGGCACGTCCGCTTCTGCGGAGGACGCAGCCGCTGCTCGAGCGGGTCCGGCTGGAGAAGCCGGTGCGGCACTTCTACATGGGCGTCCACCACTACCGGGGGCATCCCGGACTGCTCGGGAAGGTTCTCGCACTCACGGTCGCGGTTCAGGCGGTGCGCATCCTCTCGATCTGGGCCGGCGCCAAGGCCGTGGGCATCGATCTCGACCCCCGCATCTACTACGTCTTCGGGCCTCTGCTGTTCCTCGTCATGCTCGTTCCGTTCACGCTGAACGGGCTGGCCGTGCGCGAGGCCTTCTTCGTCAGCTTCCTCGGAAGCGTGGGGGTCGGGGCGAACGAGGCGTTTGCAGCCGGGTTCGTCTTCTTCCTCGTCACGCTGCTGCTGGCGTTCCCCGGAGCGATGATCATGCTCCGCGAGGGCTTGCGCCGCGGGCCGCGTCCCGAGGTCGAGCATGGCTGAGGCGGGCCGCGTGGCCGCGGTCGTCGTCACGTACGACGCGCTGCCCTGGATCGAGCAGTGCCTCGACTCGCTCGCCGGCGTGGAGACGGTCGTGGTGGACAACGGCTCGAGCGACGGCACGGTCGCGCTGGTCCGCGAGCGCTATCCGGAGGTCAGGCTGGTCGAGTCCGAGAATCGCGGGCTCGGTGCGGGATGGAACCTCGGTCTTCGCCGGACAGAGACCACCTACGCGCTCCTGCTCAATGCGGACGCCTGGCTCGTCGAGGGAGCGCTCGACCGGCTGGTCGCGTTCGCGGACACGCGTCCGCACGCGGCCGTCGTCGGCCCGCGGCTCCTGAACCCGGACGGCACCCTCCAGCGCTCGGTCCGTGGCTTCCCGACCGTCTGGCGGCTCGCAACCGAGTACTTCTTCCTGCGCAAGCTCGCGCCACGCTCGGCAGCGCTGAACGCCTTCTACGGAGGCGGCTTCGACCACGACGAGGTACGCGAAGTCGAGGTCGTGATGGGGGCCTGCATGCTGCTGCGCCGCGAGGCGGTCGAGGAGGTCGGGTACTGCGACGAGGACTACTTCCTCTTCAGCGAGGAGACGGACTGGTGCTACCGCTTCCGTCAGGCCGGGTGGCAGGTCGTCTTCTTCCCCGGCGCCGAGTGCATCCACGTGCGCGGGGCCGCGCACAGCGGACGCCTGTACCGCGAGAATCTCCGCGGCCACCTGCTCTTCCTCACGAAGCATCGCGGGCCGAAGGTGGCGGAGCGCGCGCGGCGCCTGCTGCTGGCCTCGCTGCGGCTGCGCGGGCTCGTCTTCAGGGGTGATCGCGGCCGCGCGTATCGCGACGGGGCCGCGTGGCTCGCGTCCGGCAGCGCGGCCACGCTCGTCGAGCGCTGATCGTGGTCGCCCTCTACGTGAAGCTCGCCGTCGCGACGGCGCTCGTCCTGGCCCCGGGCTGGCTGCTCGCCCGCTCGCTGGGAATCAGAAGCGCTTCCGCGACGCTCGCCTGGTCGCTCGCCGTCGTCTTCGCGGGGCTGGCAGTGACGTTCGCGCTCGGCGGACGAATCGCGCTCACGCTCGTGGTGCTCGGGATCGTGGCCGCCGTTGCCTCCGCGCGGGGTGTGCAGCACGGATGGCCGCACGTCGAGACCCTGCCCGGCCGGTCGCGCGCACTCTTCTGGGGCGCGATCGTCGGGCTCGTGCTCTGGGTTGCGGCGCCGACGGTCCAGGGCGACGGCCTCTTCCACCTGGCTCGGATCCGGAAGCTCCTGGACCTCCACGACCTCTCGCTCGACCGCGTGTCCGAGTTCGTAGACGGCAGCCTCCATCCGGGCTACGCGTTCCCGCTGTGGCACGGGTTCGTCGCGCTGATCGCCAAGCTCGCGGGAGAGGACCCGGAGCGGGTCGTCGTGCACCTGCCCTCGATCCTGGCGGCGCTCGCAGTAGTTGTCGCGTACGAGGCCGGCTGGGCGCTCTTCCGCAGGACGTGGGCCGCCGGCGTGACCGCTGCCGCGCAGGTCGCGATGATCTGCTTCGCGCCGGGTCAGGGAGGCGCCTACGTCTACCTCTCACTCCCGGCCACCGCCGCGCGCCAGCTCCTCGTTCCGGCCGCTATTGCGCTTGCGCTCGAGACGATCCGCGCGCCCTCGGTTCCGCTCGTCGCATCGACCGCGGTGGCCGGGTTGGCGCTCGCAGCCGTCCATCCCACCTACGCGATCTTCCTGTGGATCCCGTTCGTTGGGTTCCTCGTCGTCCGCGCCGTCTGGGAGCGCGCGGACCTGCGCTCGGGAGTCCTCGCGCTCGGGTCGCTCTTCGCTCCCGCCGCGCTGTTCCTCCTCTGGCTGCGGCCGATCGTGAACGACACGCGCTCCGTTTCGCCAGACACGAAGGAGCTGCATCGTGCCTTCGACCAGTACGGCAGCCAGCTCGCCGTCCACTCCGACTCCTCCTACAACCTCGCGCCCGAGGTCTTCACGCGGTCCGGCGCGGTGGCCATCGCGGCGCTGCTGCTCGTCCCGCTGGCGGGCTTCGCGGCGCGGAGGCGCTGGTCGGCGTACGTCGTCGGCGGCTCCCTTGCAGTGTTCGCGGTCATGCTGCTGCCGTTCCTCTTCACCTCCCTGTCGGACCTCGTGTCGATCTCGCAGGCGAGACGGGCAGCGGGCTTCCTCCCTTTTGCGTTCGCCTTCGCCGGCGGCATGGGCGTCCTCGCGCGGCTCGTCGGCCCGATCCTGCTCCCGCTCATGCTCGGTGCGGGGATGTTCCTCCAGATCGTCTATCCGGGCGACTTCGAGTACGTGCTGAAGAATCCGGCGCCCGCGTGGATCACGTGGTTCTCGGTCCTGGGCGCAGTGGTCGCGCTCGTGCTCGGCTTTCTGCGCCGCCGGCCGGCGCTGGAGAAGGGTGCCGCGCTCGCAGCCGCCGCGTTCCTGACTCCAGTTGTCGCCGGCGGCCTCCTCGATCTGCGTCCTCCGCCACCGTCCACGCTCGCGTCGCTGTCGGACGGGCTCGTACGTGCCGTGCGTGACGAGGTCAGGCCCGGCCAGGTCGTCTTCTCGGATCCGGAGACGAGCTTTCGGCTCGCGGCCTCCGCGCCCGTCTACGTCGCCTCGGCTCCGCCCGGGAACGTCGCCGACACCGAGAAGAACCGGCCGTACGAGCGCGCCCGCGATGCGCGCCGGTTCCTCCGGACCGGCGACCTTGCCATTCCGCGGGGGTCCGGCGCCGCGTTCGTCGTCCTCGACCGCCGCCGCACGAAGCTCGATCTCGACCTGCCGGTGGTGTACCGCGACGCGCGCTTCACGCTGTATCGGCTCCCTGCCGGCTAGGAGCGCCCCAGCCGCCGCCGCCCGGCGTCTCGACGCGGAGGAGGTCACCGGGCTCGAGGTCGAGGTCGGCGATGGCGGGGAGCTCCTCGCCGTTGAGGAACGTCCGGCCGGGTCGGCCCTCCTCGCCGCCCTGCGCTCCGCGAGGCGACAGCGCGCGCCGCTGGGTGAGCAGAGAGAGTCGGCACGCCTCGAGGATCCTGATCTCGCGAACGACGCCGTCGCCGCCGCGATGCTTGCCCGCACCGCCGGATCCCGGTCGGAGCTCGTATCGCTCGACGCGGAGCGGATACGACAGCTCGAGCGCCTCGGCCGGCGTGTTGAACGTGTTCGACATCGCGACGTGGACGCCCGACGGGCCGTCTGCCTGCGGGCACGCGCCCTGGCCTCCTCCGATCGTCTCGTAGTACGTGAACCGGTCGTTGCCGAAGACGACGTTGTTCATCGTCCCCTGCCCCTGCGCGGGCACCGGTACCGCCTTCGAGAAGGCGTCGAAGACGACGTCGGTGATGCGGCTGGACGTCTCCGTGTTTCCCGCAGCGACAGCCGCAGGAGAGCGGGCGTTGACGAGGCAGCCCTCGGGAGCACGAACGGTGACCGGAACGAAGGCGCCGCCCGACGCGGGAAGGTCGGGGGCGGTCAGGCACCGCACGACGTAGAAGCACGCTGAGCGGGTCACGGCGAGCGGGCAGTTGAGGTTGCCGTCGTACTGCGGCGCCGTGCCCTCGAGGTCGATGTCGATCGAGTCGCCGGCGATCGTCACGGCGGCGCGAATGTCGAGCAGGCCCGAGCGCGTCTCGAGGAGATCCGCGCCCTCGAAGCGTCCGTCCGGCAGCTCTCGGATCGCCGATCGCACGACGCGTTCCGAGTAGGCGAGCAGCTCGTCCATGGCCTCCGTGACTCTTCGGCGTCCGCGGCGGGCGCACAGCTCCGCGATGCGGCTCTCGGCGAGCGCGTGCGCGGCCAGCTGGGCGCGAAGGTCGCCGCGACGCTCGTCCGGGTTGCGCATGCGAGCGACGAGCGCTTCGAGCGTCGGCTCGTCGAGCTGGGTCGGCGGGATGACGACTCCCTCTTCGTCCAGCGTGCGCGAGCGCGGCGGCAGGCTTCCCGGCTCGGAGCCGCCGACGTCCGCGTGATGCGCGCGGGTCACGGCGAACCCGAGCTCGGTGCGCGTGACGATCGTCAGATCGGGAAGGTGTGTGCCGCCCGCGTATGGGTCGTTCAGAATCCACGGCTCGCCCGGCGCCGGCTCGTGAGCCATGACCGCCGCCACTGCCTCCGGCATGGCGCCGAGATGGACGGGGATGTGCTCGGCCTGCGTCACCATGAGGCCGTGCTCGTCGAAGAGCGCCGTCGAGCAGTCCCGCCGCTCCTTGATGTTCGCGGAGAAGGCCGAGCGGACGAGGACGGCGCCCATCTCCTCGGCGATCGCTCGCAGCGAGGCGCCGATGACCTGGAGCTCGATGTCGATCAACCACGCCTCCTCAGGACCAGGGTGCCGTGCCGATCCGTCTTTCCGGCCCAGCCCTCGGGGACCCAGACCGTCGCGCCCTCGAGCTCGACGACCTGCGGGCTGCGGGCCTCGAGCTGCGGGCCTTCGACGACCACCTGCGGAGCTGGCTTCACGTCCGACGTGCGCACGGCGACGAGCTCGATGGGCCGATCGCGATCGGCGTACCCGTACCGCGCGTCGTGCGCCTCGTGGAACCGCTCCGCGAGACCGGGGCCGAGCGGGACGGTGAGCTCGAAGGACTGGCCGGCGTAGCGCAGGTCGGCCTCGCCGGTCTCAGGGAGCTCACCCGCCCCGGCGAGCGGGCTCACGTACGTGCGAACTGCGTCGCGCCGCTCGTCGGCGGCGACGAGCCCGAGGGCGGAGAGGACGCCCGCGGCCGCGGGGACAAGAACGGTCGACATCCCGAGCTCCTCCGCGAGCGCGCATCCGTGCAGCGGGCCGGCGCCGCCGAAAGCCACGAGGGCGAAGTCGCGCGGGTCGAGGCCCTGCTCGACGGAGACCACACGGAGCGCCCGCACCATCTCCGCGTTCACGATGTCGAGCACGCCTGCCGGGTCCCTCCCGCGCAGCGCGTGCTCGGCGGCGCCGAGGTCGAGCTCGATGCCGCCGGGAAGCGTGGCAGGCAGACGGCCCAGCAGGAGGTTCGCGTCGGTCACGGTCGGACGCCTTCCGCCTCGCCCGTAACAGGCGGGCCCCGGCTCTGCGCCCGCGCTCTCGGGGCCGACCCGCAGGGCTCCTCCCTCGTCGAGGCGGACGATCGATCCACCCCCGGCCCCGACTGTGTGCACGGCCAGCGTGGGCAGACGCACCGGAAGGCCGTCGACGAGGCGCTCATGCTCACGACGGGCGAGGCCGTCCACGATCGCGCAGACGTCCGTCGAGGTGCCGCCCATGTCGAAGGAGAGGGCGTTCTCGAAGCCCGCGAGGGTCGCGATTCTCGCGGCGCCGACGACCCCGGCGGCTGGACCCGAGAGGAGCGCGAACGCAGCGTGCGCCGCCGCCTCGTCGAGCGTCGCGAGGCCCCCCGACGAGCGCATCACGAGCGGCGCCGGCAGGCCCGCGTCCGCGCAGGCCTCCGCGAGCGCACCGAGGTAGCGGCCGAGCACTGGGCCGAGGTACGCGTCGATCGCGGTCGTGGACGCGCGCTCGTACTCCCGGAACTCCGGCGCGATCGCGTGCGACGCGACGATATGGGCGTCGGGGTGGCGCCGTCGTAGCTCCGCGGCCACGGCCCGCTCCGGCTCGCTGTCGCGGAACGAGAAGAGCAGCGAGACGGCGATGGCGTCGGCCTCGATCGCGGGCAGCGTGGAGATGTCGAGCGGGACGAGCTCGCCGTCGGGGCCGGTGCGGCCGCGGACGCCGAAACAGCGCTCCAGCGGGACCACGGGCGGAGGGTGCTCTGCGCATGGGCGATAGAGGTGGGCGCGCGTCTGACGTCGCAGGTGCAGGACGTGCTCGAAGCCCTCGTTCGTCACCAGCGCGGTCTTCGCGCCGCGGCGTTCCAGGAGCGAGTTGGTTGCGATCGTCGTGCCGTGCGTGAAGCGGCCGACGTCCGAGGCTCCGACGGACGCGGCGGCGGCGACCACCGACTCCTGCTGGCGCGCCGCCGTCGGCACCTTCGCCACGCGCACCTTCCCGTCCGTGACGAGGACGGCGTCGGTGAAGGTCCCGCCGACGTCGACTCCGAGCGCGCGCATCCGTGCATTCGACCACGAAGAGCGGGGTAGAGTCCCGCTGGCGTGCACCGCCTGGTCTGCCTCGGTCTCAGCCACCGCACCGCTCCGGTCGAGCTGCGCGAGCGCATCGGCTCCCTCGGCCTGGGCGCGGAGCGGTGCCCGGCCGTCCTCGAGCACGCGGTGCTGCAGACCTGCTACCGGATCGAGCTGTACGCGCACCTCACTGCGGGCGTCGAGGAGGCGCGCGGCGAGCTCGTCGACGCCCTGTCGGCCGTTCACGGCGTCCCGCGCGAACTCCTCGTCCAGCACCTCTACGTCCATGCGGGCGCGGATGCGGCGCGCCACCTGTGCCGCGTCGCGACGGGCCTCGACTCGCTCGTGCTCGGGGAGGCCGAGATCCTCGGCCAGGTCGGCGACGCCTTCGGGGCCGCTCGGTCGGCAGGCACAGCGGGCCCCGCGGTCACGCTGCTCTTCCGCACCGCCGTCACCGCTGGGCGCCGCGCGCGCTCGGAGACCGCGATCGGCGCGAACCCGGCCACTGCGAGCTCGATGGCCCTGGCGCTCGCGGCGGGAGTCGCGGGCGACCTGCGCGAGAAGCAGCTGCTCGTGATCGGAGCGGGCCGGATTGGGCTCCAGACGCTGAAGGCGGCCGAGGGACGCGGGATCTGCCGGATCGCGATCGCCAACAGGACGCGGGCGCGTGCACAGGAGGTCGCTTCGCGCTTCGGCGCCAGAGCCGTGGGGCTCGACCAGCTCGAGCCCGCGCTTGCTGACGCCGACGTCGTGGTCACGGCCACGTCCTCGGAGTCTCCAGTCGTGACCCAGGGCCTCGTCACGGAGGCGATGCGGGGCCGCGAGGAGCGACCGCTCGTCGTGGTCGATCTCGCCGTCCCGGCAGACGTCGAGCGGGGCGCCGGAGAGGTACCCGGTATTCGGCTCTTCGACGTGGACGACCTGCGCGCGGGGCTCGACGAGGCGATGTCGTCGCGGCTGGCGGAGGTGCCCAAGGTGGAGGAGATCGTCCAGGAGGAGACGGAGACGTTTGGCCGCAAGTACCGGGAGCTCGAGGTCGAGCCGCTCCTCACGGAGCTGCGCAAGCAGGCGGAGTCGATTCGGCGGCGGGAGGTCGAACGCGCGCTCGAGGATCTCGGCGACGTTGATCCTGCGGTGGCCGAACGCGTCGACCACCTCTCGCGCACGCTGGTCAAGAAGCTCCTGCACGACCCGACGGTGCGCGCGCGGGCACGCGCCGGTGACGGTGGCGCGGACGAGATCGCCGGGGCCGTACGCGATCTCTTCGGGATCTCCGAGCCGGATTCGTGAGCGCTCCGCCGCTTCCCGCGGCGGTGGCGCTGGGCACGCGGGCATCGGCGCTGGCGCGCGCGCAGACCGAGCTCGTCGCGGCTCTCCTGGTGGCCGCGCGTCCCGAGCTGACGGTCACGACGCACGTGCTCTCGACCGCAGGCGACCGGACGCAGGAGTCCGGGGTGCCGCTTCCCTCGATTGGCGGCAAGGGCCTGTTCACCGCCGAGCTCGAGCGCGCCCTGCTCGAGGGTGAGATCGACGTCGCCGTCCACTCGTTGAAGGACCTGCCGACCGAGGATGCGCCCGGTGTGGTAGTCGGCGCCGTCACCTCGCGCGAGGACGCCCGCGACTGCCTCGTCGCGCGGACGGGCGCGCCACTCGCCGAGCTCGCCGAGGGAGCCACGGTCGGGACGAGCAGCCTCCGGCGCTCGGCGCAGCTCGCGGCACTGCGCCCCGATCTCGAGATCCGGTCGATCCGCGGGAACGTCGACACGCGCATCCGCAAGGTGCGGCAGGGCGAGTACGACGCCGCGCTGCTCGCGGCCGCCGGCGTGCGCCGGCTCGGGCTCGAGAGCGCGGTCTCGGACTGGCTCTCACCCGACACGATGCTGCCGGCGCCGGGCCAGGGTGCGCTCGCCGTCCAGTGCAGGTCGGACGACGATGCGATGCGCACGCTCCTCGCCGAGCTGGACGACCCCTCGACCCGCGCGGAGACCACCGCCGAGCGCGCCTTTCTCGAGGGGCTCGGAGGTGGATGCGCGGCACCCGTCGCTGCGTTGGCAGTCGCGACGACAACCCCTCGTGTGCGTCTTCAGGGGCTCGTCGCGTCGGTCGATGGTCGTGACGTGGTTCGCGTCACTGGAGAGGGTGAACCGGCCGAGGTTGGTCCCGGGCTCGCGCAGGAGGCGCTTTCGCGCGGCGCAGACCGCATACTGCGCAACGTTCCGTGATCAACCAGCCCCTCTACGGCCGCCGCATCGTCATCACCCGCCCCGAGGCGGAGCGCATGGCGGACGAGCTCACGCGCCTCGGAGCCGAGGTGACGATCGTCCCGCTCATCGAGATTCGCCAGGCGGAGGGCCGCGCGCTCGAGGACGCCATCGACGGCATGTCGAGCTTCGACTGGATCGTCCTCACGAGCGTCAACGGCGTCACGGCCGTCGCGCAGGGTCTCGCGGGGCTGGTCGGCAGCAACGGCACGCGGGTTGCAGCCGTCGGGCCCGTGACCGCAGAGGCGATTCGCGACACCGGCCTGGAGCCGGCGTTCGTCGCGGCGCGGGCTTCCGACGACATCGCCGGTGGGCTGGGCGAGATCGGCGGGAAGCGGGTGCTTCTCCCGCAGGCCGACATCGCCGAGCCGCATCTCGCCGAGGAGCTTCGCGGCCGGGGTGCGGAGGTCGAGGCAGTGGTCGCGTACCGGACCGTGCTCGTGGAGCCGCCGATGTGGGGGATCCTGCCCCTTCGGATCGCAGACGCGGTCGTGCTCGCGAGCGGGTCCGCCTGTCGGAGCCTTGCCGCCGCCGGCGGCGCAGGCGGGGGAGCGATGCTCGTGTGCATCGGGCCGAAGACCGCGAAGGTCGCGCGCGAGGTCGGGCTCAAGGTCGGTCTGGTCGCCGACGAGACGACCAGCGAGGGCATCATTCGAGCCTTGGTGGAGGAATTCGGGGACAAGGCGTGACGGTCCACTCGGATCCGCTCGAGACGCTGCGCCTCGGCGCGGGCCCCAAGCGGCCGCGACGGCTTCGTCGCACGGCGGCGCTGCGCGATCTCGTCCGCGAGACGACCCTCGAGCCAGACGACCTCGTCTATCCGCTCTTCGTCGTCCCCGGCCAGGACGTTCGCCGGCCGGTGCAGTCGATGCCCGGCGTCGACCAGCTCTCGGTCGACCTGCTCGCGGGCGAGGCCCGCGAGCTCGGCGCGCTCGGGGTGAAGGCGGTCGTCCTGTTCGGGATCCCGAGCTCGAAGGATCCTCAGGGGCTCGACAGCTACGCCGAGGACGGCGTCGTCCAGCAGGCGATCGCCGCGCTCAAGGATGCGAGCCCCGATCTCGTCGTCGTCACAGACGTCTGCCTGTGCGAGTACACCGACCACGGGCACTGCGGGCTCCTCGACGACGAGGGGTACGTCCTGAACGACGAGACGCTCGAGGTGCTCGGGCGGATCGCCGTGTCCCATGGCGAGGCGGGAGCCGACGTCGTGGCGCCGAGCGGCATGATCGACGGAATGGTCGGCGCGATCCGTCGCGCGTTGGACGACGAGGGCCTGCAGCGCGTGGCGATCCTCTCCTACGCGGTGAAGTACGCGTCCGCCTTCTACGGCCCGTTCCGCGAGGCGGCCGAGGGCGCGCCGGCGTTCGGCGACCGCCGCTCGCACCAGATGGATCCCGGCAACGCGCGCGAGGCGCTGCGCGAGGTTGCACTGGACGTGGAGGAAGGCGCCGACGCTCTCATGGTGAAGCCCGCGCTCGGCTACCTCGACGTCGTGCGGAGCGTGCGCGAGCGCTTCCCGGAGCTCCCGCTCGCCGCCTACAACGTAAGCGGTGAGTACGCGATGGTGAAGGCGGCTACCGCGAACGGCTGGCTCGACGAGCGGGCAGCGGTGCTCGAGGTGTTGACCGGCATTCGCCGAGCGGGAGCCGACCTCGTCGTCACGTACCACGCGAAGGACGCTGCGGCGTGGCTTCAAAGCGGGCGGTGAGGGCTCGGGTCGACGAGCGGCCCGAGGAAGACCTCGCAGGCGTCGACGTCGCGGAGCACGGGCGCTCCGCCGAGGGCGAGACGACCTCACTCGACCGGCGCCTGTACATGCAGCTGCACGCGTACGGCGGCGCCGGCGAGACCGCGCGGCTGATCGCCGCGCTGGAGGAGGCGGGAGTGGTCGGCACCCTCTACGAGGACGTGAACGACCCGACCGGGGTTGCGCTGGTCACGGTGAGCGAGTCGCCGGACGCGTTCGTGGGCGAGTATCGCTCGTTTCTCCGCTCTGAGCCGTTCTCCGAGCTGGAGCCAAAACCGGACCTGACGATGCTCGGCCGCACGTACGCGATCGGCCACGAGCAGGACCTCGAGGAGACGCTCCTCGAGCGCCCGCGCCGCCGTGTGCTCGACCCCGGGCTGCCGTGGGCGATCTGGTACCCACTGCGCCGGGCCGGCTCTTTCGAGCAGCTGTCCCGACGGGAGCAGGACACGATCCTGATGGAGCACGGAGGTATCGGCATGGCGTTCGGCCGCGCCGGGCTCGGCTACGACATCCGTCTCGCCTGCCACGGCCTCGACCGGGACGACAACGACTTCGTCGTCGGCCTCCTCGGACCGCAGTTGCACCCGCTCTCGATCATCGTCCAGCGCATGCGGAAGACGAAGCAGACATCGCTCCACCTGGAGCGGCTGGGACCGTTCTTCGTGGGGAGAGTGGCGTGGCAGAGCCGGGCGTCGTGACGGCAACGCCCTCCGCCGAGGCGGAGGCGACCGAGCCGACATCACCGTTCCTCCGCGCGTGCCGCGGGTTGCCGGTCGAGCGCACGCCCGTCTGGTTGCTCCGGCAGGCCGGGCGCTACCAGCCCGAGTACCGGGCGATCCGGGAGAAGCACTCGATGCTCGAGATCATCCGGACGCCCGAGCTCGCCGCGCAGGTGACGCTGCTGCCGATCGACGCATTCGGCCTCGACGCCGCGATCGTCTTCTCCGACATCCTCCCGCCGCTCGTCGGAATGGGTCTCGACCTCGACTTCGTGAAGGGGGACGGGCCGGTCATCAGCGATCCGATCGCGACGCGGCGCGACGTCGACCTTCTCGGCGCGCCGCCGGCGGAGGAGACGATGCGCGGCACGCTCGAGGCGATCCGCATCGTCCGCAGCGAGCTCGAAGCGCGAGACGTACCGGTCATCGGCTTCGCCGGCGCACCGTTCACGCTCGCGAGCTATGCGATCGAGGGCGGGACGTCGAAGGACTTCGCGAAGACAAAGGCGTTCATGCTCTCCGAGCCGGCGGCCTGGAAGCGGCTCCTCGGGAAGCTCGTCACCGTGCAGGCCGACTACCTGCTCGCCCAGGCTCGTGCCGGCGCGCAGGCGTTGCAGGTCTTCGACTCGTGGGCGGGCCGCGCCCTCGGGCGAGAGGACTACGTCCGCTACGTGGCGCCGCACAACCGCGAGCTCTTCGCGAAGGTAGCCGCGGCGGGGGTGCCCGTGATCAACTTCTCGCTCGGCGTGGGCGCTTACCTCGCGGATGCCGCAGCGTGCGGCGGCGACGTCGTCGGGCTCGACTGGACGCTTCCGCTCGACGAGGCGTGGGAGCGGGTTGGCTTCGACCGGCCGGTGCAGGGCAACCTCGACCCGGTCGCGCTGCTGGCGCCGTGGCGCGAGCTCGGTTTCCGCATCGACGACGTGCTCGAGCGCGCGGCAGGACGCCCCGGCCACGTCTTCAACGTCGGCCACGGCCTGACGCCGCAGACCCCGGTCGACAACGTCCGCCGGCTCGTCGAGCACGTGCGGGAGCGCACATCCCGGTGAGTCATCGCCCCATCGGCGTCCTCGTGATGGCGTATGGGGGGCCGGGGTCGCTCGAGGAGATCCCGGGCTACCTCGCGGACATCCGCCACGGCCGTCCGACTCCGCGTGCGGTCCTCGAGGAGATCATCGAGAGCTATCGCGCAATCGGCGGCAGCTCGCCGCTGCTCGCGGTGTCGCAGCGGCAGGTGGACGCGCTCGCCGCGGCGCTCGGTCCCGAGTTCGGCTGTTACCTCGGGATGAGGCACTGGTCGCCCTGGATCGAGGACGTCGTCGGCGAGATGGCCGCGGACGGCGTCACCGAGGCGGTGAGCCTCGTGCTCGCCCCGCACTTCAGCGCAATGTCCGTCGCGCGCTACCAGCAGAAGATCGCGGACGGGCTCGATCTGTACCGGGGACGCATCCACTTCGAGCACGTGGCGAGCTACCACGACGCGCCGGGGCTCGTGGAGGCGTTCGCCGCCCGCGTGGGAGACGGGAAAGCGCGCTGGCCCGAGGAGGAGCGCGGCCGCGTCCACGTCGTCTTCAGCGCGCACAGCCTTCCGCAACGGGTGCTCGAGTCAGGGGATCCGTACGGCGAGCAGTGCCTGGAGACGGCGCGGCTCGTGGCCGAGCGAGCCGGCGTGCCGGAGGAGCGCTGGTCGTGGGCCTACCAGTCGGCCGGTCGCACGCCCGAGCCCTGGGCCGGGCCCGACATCGGCGAGCATCTGCGCGAGCTCGCCGCGCGCGGTGTGCGCGATGTCGTCTCGGTGCCGGTCGGCTTCGTCTCCGATCACGTCGAGGTCCTCTTCGACATCGACCGGCGCGCTGCGGGCGTCGCCGCGGACCTGGGTATGCGTCTCGAGCGTCCATCTGCGCTCAACGACGACCCCGTCTTCATCGCCGCGCTGGCCGAG
The DNA here is from genome assembly GCA_046731795.1 of Actinomycetota bacterium. Taxonomy (GTDB): domain Bacteria; phylum Actinomycetota; class Thermoleophilia; order Gaiellales; family Gaiellaceae; genus GMQP-bins7. The sequence goes on from JBKPLV010000250.1 coordinate 21,874, forward strand.
CTCGTGCGCGTGAAGGCTGCGCCGTTCCTGGAAGGAGCGCGCGCGGCGTGAAGGTCGTGGTCGTGGGCGGCGGGATCGCCGGGCTCGCGGCCGCCCGCCGGCTCGAGTCGCTGAGATCCGATGCGGAGGTCGTTCTCCTGGAACCGGACGTGCTCGGAGGGAAGGTGCGCACCGAGCGCGTCTCCGGATTCGTCATCGAGGCGGCTCCGGACAGCTTCCTCTCCCGCAAAGAGCGCGGCGTCGGGCTCTGCGAGGAGCTCGGTCTCGGCCAAGAGCTGATCGGTCGACGGCCCGAGCATCACCGCACGTACGTCCGCCGCGGCCGGGATCTCCTGCCACTGCCCGAGGGTCTGACCGGGATGGTCCCGACGAACCTCGACTCCCTCGTGCAGAGCACGCTCCTGTCGAAGGAGGGGAAGGAACGGTTCGCGGCCGAGCCGGATCAGCCCGTCGCGCCGGGTGACGCGGACGAGTCGGTCGCGTCCTTCGTGACGCGCCGCTTCGGACGCGAGGCCTACGACGCGCTCGTGGAGCCGCTCATGACCGGGATCTACGGCGGCGACGGCGAGCAGCTCTCGTTGCAGGCGACCTTCCCCCAGCTTCGCGCGCTCGAGCTCGAGCACGGGACCCTCCTCGGAGCGCTGCCGACAGCCGCGCCCGGTACGCGACCTCCGTTCGTGTCGCTGGCGGGCGGGATGGACATGCTCGTGACGGCGCTCGTAGCTTCTCTCGAGCGCACGAGGGTCCTGCACGAAGCGGCCGTAGCCGTCCGTCGGACGGACCGGTACGAGGTCGAGCTGAGCGGCGACATGATCGCCGCCGACGGGGTCGTCCTCGCGGCGCCCGCGTTCGCGACCGCCGAGCTCGTGGAGTCGCTCGACCCCGAGCTCGCCGAGACCCACTCGTCGATCCACTATGCGTCGTCTGCGGTCGTCACGCTCGCCTTCTCCGAGGACGACGTGAGCCCCCTCGACGGCTACGGCTACGTGATCCCGCGTGCCGAGGGCGGCGACGTGCTGGCCTGCACGTGGAGCTCGCAGAAGTGGGCGGGCCGCGCGCCCGAGGGCAGCGCGCTCCTCCGCCTGTACGCGGGACGCTTCGGCGGGCGCGACCTCACCCTGGAGACCGACGACGAGCTGGTCGCGCTCGCGCGCGAGGAGCTCGCGCTGCTCGACGTGAACGCGGAGCCCACCCTCGTGCGTGTCCAGCGCTGGCCGCGCGGGATGCCGCAGTACGTCCTCGGCCACCCGGAGCGCGTCGAGCGCATCGAGAGCGCGCTCGAGCGTCATCCCGGGCTCGCCGTCGCAGGCGCCGCCTATCGCGGCGTCGGGATCCCGGACTGCATCGCCTCGGGTGAAGCCGCCGCCGAGTCGGTGGTCGAGGCGCTGAGCGCGGCGCGCGCGTGACCCGCACCGAGTCCGAGCGGCTCTTCGCGAAGGCGAGCGGCCTCATGGCCGGCGGCGTCAGCTCGCCGGTCCGGGCTTTCCGTGCGGTCGGCGGCACGCCGCCGTTCATCGAGCGCGGTGAAGGCGCGTACCTCGTCGACGTGGACGGGAACCGGTACGTCGACTACGTCCTCTCCTGGGGGCCGTTGATCCTCGGTCACGCACACCCGCGGGTCGTGGCGGCGCTCGAGGAGGCGCTGCGGAAGGGCACGAGCTTCGGCGCGCCGAGCCCGCTCGAGCTGGAGCTCGCGCGGCTCGTGCAGGAGGCCATGCCGAGCCTCGAGCTCGTGCGCTTCGTCAGCTCCGGGACGGAGGCGACGATGAGCGCGCTTCGCGTTGCGCGCGCGTTCACGGAGCGGACGAAGGTCGTCAAGTTCGTCGGCTGCTACCACGGTCATGCCGATCTGCTGCTCGTCCAGGCCGGTTCAGGGGTCGCGACGCTCGGGCTGCCCGACTCTCCCGGCGTCACGCGGGGAGCCGTCGCGGACACGCTCACGGCTCCGTACAACGACCTCGCCGCGGTCGAGAAGCTCGTCTCCGTACATGACGACATTGCGGCCGTGATCGTGGAGCCGGTCGC
>JBKPLV010000251.1:0-5444 GCA_046731795.1 Actinomycetota bacterium
AATCGAAGCGACCTCGAGCGGGTTGACCTCGGCCCAGATCCCGGTCGGGGAACGGAAGTCGGGGATGCCCGACTCGGTGCTCACCCCCGCGCCCGTGAGCACGACGCACGGCTGCCGGTCCCGGACGAGCGCGGCAAGCGCAGCAACGGACACCGCCGGATCTTAGGGTTGGCCTCGTGGACGGCTTCTCGTTCTCGACGAGCGTGCGCGTGCGGTTCGCGGAGACCGACGCGCAGGGGATCGCGCACCACGCGTCCTTCGTCGTGTGGCTCGAGGTTGCGCGTGTCGCGTATCTGGAGCGCCACGCAGGCGGGTACCAGGGAATCCGCGACCGGGGCATCGAAGCGCTGACCACGGAGGTGTGCCTCCGCTATCACCGCGCGGCCTACTTCGACGAGACGCTGACCATCTGGGCGCGCTGCGGCGACCTCCGCGGCGCGCGCTTCACGTACGAGTACTGCGTCGAGCGCGACGGAGTCCTGATCGCCGACGGCTACTCACACCACGCGACCGTCGACCAGGCGAGCCACCGGCCGACCCGCGTTCCCGAGTGGCTGGCGGAGGCGATCGCTAGCGCTGAGTCGTCGTCGTAGTGTCGGTCTCGCTCGGTTGCTCCCCCTGGGGCGGTTTCGACTTGGTCTCGGGCTTCGCCACGACCTTCGTCCCGATATGCACGATGCGCGTCTCGCCCTCGTACGAGGTGGTCCACGTCTCGGAGCGGATGAGCTCGCCGTCCGCCGAGTAGATCTTCCGCGTCGCGGTCGTGCGGGTCGGCGCCGTCCCCTCTGCCTCGATCTCCGTCTTCCCTTTCGGGAGCGCCGGGTCCTTGACGCGGTCGACGGGCACCGGGCCGGTGACGACCAGCGGCGTCGCCGAGCTGTCCACGCGCCTCGTTTCCCCGCCGTAGATGGCGACGCTGATGCCGTCACCCTCGACGAAGCCCTTCACGAGCACCCAGTGCCTCGTGTCGTTCACGAACTTGAGGTCGAGCGAGGGCCAGTAGACGGTCGCGTCGCGACCGAGCTGGTAGCGACTGATGTACAGCGAGTGCGGGTGGCGCTCCGTGATCCGGAGCCCTGCCTCCCATGCTGCGTTGAACACGGTGGTCGCGACCTGCGACGTCCCGCCGCCGACCTCCTCCGAGTACTCGGTGCCGATGATCACCGGCGCCGACTTGAACCCGCGCTCGACGGTGCGCTCGCCGATAGCGTCATTGAGGGAGAACGTCCCGCCGGGCGCCACGAGGGATCCGTCGAGCGCCTTCACCCCGAGCTGGAGGTTCGTGATGCGATCGGCCGTTCCCGAGTAATAGGTCTTGTACGACGACATGCGCCGGTCGATCCCCAGCGCGAGGGCCTCCGCTGTGGAGCGCTGCGGCGTCGCGCGCACGATCGCCAAGCGAGCCACGCGGTTCGTCGGCCTCGTCGCCGCGCGCAGGATCGCCCGCGCAGCCTGCGGGACGTTCACCTCCAGGCCGTCCCGTGCCGGCACAACCTGGACCGAGTCGCCGTAGGCGGCAAAGCCGGCATCGCGCGGAGGTCGGCCCACGCGCTCGGAGAGGCGGCGGAAGTACGCGTCGGCCGCGGCGCCGCCGATCGTGACCTGCGTGGAGACGCCGTGCGGCAGCCTCAGGAGCTCCGCGAGCCGCCACCGTGGGAGGCGTAAGCTCCGGCCCGCCGCCTTCACGGTCACGGGTCGTGAGATCGCCAGACTGGCACTCGATGCTGGCGCCGCGAGCATCTGCGCCGTCACCTTCGGCGACGCGACATCGACAGGAAGGGACGCCGCGCCGCGCGAGCGTTCGAGCTGGCCAAGCGTGCGCACGATGGTCTCGGCGGCCTTATCGCGATCGAGTCGAGTCCCAGTGCGCTCGCGAACGACTTCAATGTGGAGCCCGTGGCGCACCAGCCGAGCGTCGCGTGGCTTGCGATCGACATCGTCGGCGATCCGATCGAGGGCGTAGTCGAGCGCGTCATTCGACACGGCGACTCGCGGTAGTACCTCTGCGCCGAAGACGCGGGCGCGGAGCCGTCGGAAGCCGCGCAGCGGCCCGAAGCCGTCCCCGGCGCGCTGCGCGGCGGCGACGGCAGAGCTCCAGTCCGGCTGGACGGCGAGCTGATTCGCCGCGAACGAGTAGCTGTGGTCCGCTGCGACGAACTTCACGGGGCGGGCGGACTGCTGCTCGAACAGCATGTCGAGTTTGGCGACCGCCTCGCTCCGAGTCAGGCCTCCGACGTCGACGCCGGCGACCTGTGTGCCGGGCGCGAGCTCGCTCCGAGAGCCCGCGAACGCGAGCCCGACGAGCAGCGCGAGCGCACCCGCGAGGCCGGCGGCCAGCGCGACGAGAGCCGGGGTCGACAACGACCGCCGACGCCGTCGGCCACGGGCGAGGATGAGTGGCGAGTCCGCGCGCACCGGGGCGAGAATTCTAGTCGTGCCACGGAGCACGACCTGTGTGGAAATTTGGAGAAGTTGTGCGCAAGTCGTTGGGCTCTTGGCCCTCAAACGTTCACTGATCGGGAAACAGCTGTGAGCGTTTCCCGACTAGAATCGGCAGTGGGTGGTGGGATGGGGTGCCCCGGGAATATCGCGCTCAGAACACGAACAGCTCGATCCCGCCGGACACGTAGAGCCCAACCCCGGTGATGTAGGCGGCGAGATCCGAGCACAGGAAGGCGATCGCGTTCGCGACGTCCCGAGGCTCGCCCGGCCGCTTGAACACCGTCCGAGCCGCGATCCGCTCGTTCATGGCCGCGTTCGCCATGTGGAACGCCTCGGTTCCGATGATCCCGGGGACGATCGCATTGCAGGTGATTCCGTGCCTCCCGCCTTCCATCGCCAGCGTCTTCGTGAGGCCGAGAACCCCCGCCTTCGTCGTCGAGTAGCTCGCCTGTCCGAAGCCGCCGAGCGTGCCTGCGACAGAGGCCATGTTCACGATCCGCCCCCAGCCGCGCTCCTTCATGTGCGGCCACACCGCCTGCGCGCAGTTGAACGCACCGGTCAGATTGACTCGGAGGTCGCGCTCCCAGAGCTCGGGGCGCTGGTCATGGAACTGGCCTACGTGATCGAGGGCACCGGCGTTATTGACGAGGATGTCGACCGAACCGAGCTCCTCGACGGTCCGGGAGACGGCGGCAGCGACCTGGTCGCGATCCGTGACGTCGCAGCGCACGGCGAGCGAGCGCCTGCCGAGCGACCGGATCTCCTCGACCGTCTCCTCCGTGTAGACCAGCCCCTGGGTGCGCGCCGCGGTCGCGAGTGCGCCCCAGCTGTCCGTCTCCTCGGAGAGCTCCGACTCGACGAGGATGTCGGCGATCGCGACGTCGGCACCGGCGCGGGCGAGCGTCAGCGCGTCCGCCCGGCCGAGACCGCGCGAGCCACCGGTGACGAGCGCGACGCGCCCCGACAGGTCGATCTCGAGCGCCATCGGCGCGAACCCTAATCGCCGCGCGGGAGGAAGATCTCTTTGGCGATGACGAGCCGCTGGATCTGTGACGTGCCCTCGTAGATCTGGAAGAGCTTCGCGTCGCGCATCAGCTTCTCGACCGGGTACTCCTTCATGTATCCGTAGCCTCCGAAGACCTGCACGGCGTCGGTGGTCACCTTCATCGCCGTGTCGGCCGCGAACCGCTTCGCGAACGACGACTGGAGCGTTGCGCGCTCGCCCTGATCGTGGAGCCACGCCGACTGCCACACGAGCAGTCGGGCGGCCTCGATCTCCGTCGCCATGTCGGCGATGAGGAAGTTGACGCCCTGGTGCATCGCGATCGGGACGTCGAAGGTCACCCGCTCCTTCGCGTACTCGACGGCCAGCTCGAAGGCGGCCTGGGAGACGCCGACGGCTCCAGCGGCCGTTCCGGGCCGGGTGAAGTCGAGCGTCCGCATCGCGATCTTGAAGCCGTCGCCCTCCTCGCCGATCCGGTTCGAGGCGGGCACGACGACGTCGGTGAGCGCGAACGCGGACGTGTCGGTCGAGCGCTGGCCCATCTTGTCCAGGTGCTTCTCGATGTGCACGCCCTGCGTGTCCATCGGGACGACGAACGCCGAGATCCCGCGGTGCCCCTTCGTCGGATCCGTCTTTGCGAAGACCACGGTCCAGCTCGCGTGACCGGCGTTCGTGATGAACGTCTTGGACCCGTTGAGGACGTACTCGTGCCCGCGCCGCTCGGCGGTCGTCTTCATGCGCGCAACGTCGGAGCCGGCGTCGGGCTCGCTCAGCCCGAACGAGCACAGAATCGGATCCTCGAGGAGCGGCGGCAGCCATCTCTGCTTCTGCTCGTCCGATCCTGCGAGGAGGACGGGACCCGCACCGAGGCCGTTCGCCAGGATCGACGTAGCGATTCCCGAGCAGCCCCAGTTGAGCTCTTCACCGACGAGCATGCCGTCGAACGCGGGGAGGCCGACCCCGCCGAGCGACTCCGGGACGTGCAGGTTCATGAGCCCCAGCTCGTGGGCCTTGGCGATCACGTCCGCCGGGTGCGTCGCGTGCACGTCGTACTCGGCGGCCTTCGGCCGTATCTCCCTTTCGGCGAACTCGCGCGCGAGCGCGCGGAGCTCGCGTTGCTCGGGCGTCAGCGCGAACGAGACGCCGCCGGCCACCCCCGTCTCGAGCTGGGTCATTCTCGTCTCCTGCGGTCGATTGACTAGTCAGTCAATCCGCAGTGTACGGCGGCTCGCAGATCGCGGTCAAGCTGCGGGGCGCGCGTTCCGTAGGATGTCGAGCGCATGGCGACGACGACCGAGCGCCCCGCCCTCGACCCGCTCGACTACCTCGCGATCGACGGACTCCTCGACGACGAGGAGCGCGCCATCCGGGACACGGTGCGTCAGTTCGTGCGCGACAACGTGCTGGACGAGATCGCCGACTGGTTCGAGAAGGGGACGTTCCCACGCGAGCTCATCCGGGAGCTGGGCAAGCTCGGCCTCCTCGGGATGCATCTCGAGGGCTACGGGCTCCCAGGCGCGAGCTCGGTCGCCTACGGACTGACCTGCATGGAGCTCGAGGCCGGCGACGCAGGTGTGCGGAGCGCGGTTTCGGTGCAGGGCTCACTCGCGATGTTCCCGATCTGGCGCTGGGGGTCGGAGGAGCAGAAGGAGCGCTGGCTCCCGCCGATGCACACGGGGGAAGTGGTCGGCTGCTTCGGGCTCACGGAGCCCGACGCTGGCTCCGATCCCGGGTCGATGCGCACACACGCGCGCCGCGACGGATCGGACTGGATCCTGAACGGCGCGAAGATGTGGATCACGAACGGGACGATCGCCGACATCGCGATCGTCTGGGCGCGCACCGACGACGGCTCCATCCGCGGCTTCATCGTCGAGAAGGACATGCCGGGGTTCTCGGCGCCGGAGATCCACAAGAAGCTCTCGCTGCGGGCATCCGTGACCTCGGAGCTCGTGCTCCAGGACGTCCGCGTCCCCGACGAGAACGCCCTGCCCGGCGC
>JBKPLV010000252.1:0-19003 GCA_046731795.1 Actinomycetota bacterium
GGTGCAGCACGTACGTCGCGCCTGCGCCTCGGACCAGAGGTCGCGGGAATCATCCTCAAGGATCCGACGCTCGTGGCGCAGCAGATCGCGACTCTCGACGAGCTGACCGGCGGTCGAGCGGAGCTCGTGTTCAGCACCGGAAACTTCGCACTGCTGGAGCAATACCACGTGCCGCCAGAGCAGGCCAAGAAGCCGATCCAGCGCCTGCGGGAAGCACACGAGGTGATCACACGCTTCCTCGCCGACGGACGGATCGACTTCGACGGCGACTTCTACTCGTACTCCGGTCTCTTCACCGCCGCTCGCCCACGGCAGTCGCCCTTTCCGATCAAGCTCGGCGGGATGCGCGGGCCGCGTTCGTTCGAGCTCGCAGGTGAGATCGCGGACGGGCTCCACACTGCAGGGGCGTACTCCCGCGAGGCACTGGACTTCACGGCCGACGCGTTTCGTCGCGGTGCCGCACGGGCGGGCCGCAACTGGGAGACACTCGACCTCGCCGACAACATGCTCGGCGCAATCGCAGAGGACGCCGACGTCGCACGCGAGGCAGCGCGAGTCGTCGCCGCGTTCTACCTCTCCTCGATGCCGCCCGAGCTGCTGCTGCGACACGGTGTCGAGCCAGCAGACGTCGCACCGGCGATCGCGGCCTTCAACGCAGGCGACGTGGGGCGTGCGCTCGCACTCACACCGTCCGCGATCGGCGACGCGCTGAGCGTCGGCGGCACGGCGGAGGACTGGATCGTGAAGATCAAACGCGACTTCCAACCGGCCGGGTTCGACCACCTGCTCGTGACGTTTGCCGATCCGTTTCTCGTCGAGAGCTGGGCCGGGATCAGGATCGACGGCCTCCCGTCACTTGATGATCAGATCCGCCTCTTCCACAGCCGCGTCATGTCGGCCTTCTAGAACCGTCCAGCCAAGGGACCTTCCCCGCTCACTGGGGCAGGCGAACGTCCTGTCGCGCCACTCCGAATTCACACCGCCCAAGAGCGCGGCTGGCCGCCAGGGTCGACTCATATGATCCGTGGGCCGATGGCCCGGTCCAAGCGAACATCGGAAGAGGAGTGGCGCTGCGTCCTCGAGGGCGAAAGTGGCGGGCACTTCTGCTGGAAGCCGTGGGTACGCCGAGTGAGCCGGGCGATTCCGTCGGAACCACGCTGCAAGCTCTGCCATACACCGTTCGGCGCGCCGGGGAACGTTCTCCGCTTCGTAGGCTTCGGCCCCTCTCGACTCAACCGACGTATCTGCAGCGGCTGCATTCATGCACTTCAGAAGAAGCCTGGCGGCGCAGAAGTCGAGCTGTCGTTGCTGTTCGCGGACGTTCGTGGCTCGACCTCTCTCGCGGAACGCTTGGGTGCCGAGGAGTTCTCGCAGCTGATGGCGAGGTTCTACGGCGCGGCAGCAGCAGTGGTCGACGAGCGCGACGGCATTGTGGACAAGTTCGTCGGCGACGAGGTCGTGGCGCTCTTCATCCCGGGCTTCGCGGGGCAGGATCATGCCGCAGCGGCGATTGCTGCTGCACGCGAGCTTCTCTCGGCGACGGGCCGGGGAGGCGGCGAGCCGCCGATTCCGATCGGGGCTGGTGTGCACACGGGAGTGGCGTATGTCGGATCGGTCGGCGAGGGGGACGCGCTGGACTTCACGGCGCTCGGCGACTCCGTCAACACAGCCGCACGACTCGCCTCGAGTGCCGGTGCGGGAGAGATCCTCGTCAGCGGCGACGCGGCGGCTGCAGCGGGGCTCGATACCGAGAATCTCGAGGCTCGAACGCTCGAGTTGCGAGGCAAGGCACACACCATGAATGTCTGGGTCGTCTCCGTATAGCCAGCCGACCAACTCGGCTTCGGCGCAAGGGACATCCCCCCACACTGGGCACTGATGCGTCGCGTCGCCTGAGCTGTAGGTCTCGCCGGGCGCTCAGGAAAGCACGCGCTCCAGCGCCGCGCGATCCGCCGGCTCGCCATGAGCGGGCAGCACGAGCTCGACCGGCAGGTCGAGCAGCGGACGAAGCCGTCGGACGACATCGTCGCGCGTCACGTGCTTGCGACCGCCGAGCTGAATGTCCACTCCGTCGCCGAAGTCGGAGAGCGAATCGCCGGCGACGATCGCGTTGATCGACGGTAGCCAGAGGATGAGATCGTTGTCCTCGCGACCCGGGTACGCGGTGATGCCGAACGGCCACGGCCCGGGACCGTGGAAGTGTCCTTCGCCTTCGCCCACGCGCAGCCACGCGAGATCCTCACTCTCCATGCCACGCACGCGGTCGGGATCGATGCCGAACTTCTCGACCCAGTCCTGCCAGGTGTCCGCGGGCGGCGTGTGCACCGGAAGGCCCAGCCAACGAGCGTCACGCTCGTGGTACGGCGCGGTGAGGACGACGGCGGTCGCACGCTCGCGCAGCTCGTCGGGAACGGAGAGCGGGTCGAACAGCAGGAAGTCGTCGCCGAGCTCGATCCCGTACGACGAGACGAGTTCGGGCCACCACTCCTGCTCGTTCCAGGCGGGATGCGGCGATTGCCAATGCCAGACACCAGGCCGCAGCTCGCGCATGGGCGCAGTCTGTCACGCAGGGTTCTGATCCAACCGCGAGCGCACAACTGCGTTCATTCGCTCGAGCGAATTCCCGCACGCTCGGCCAGGCCACGGTCACTCCCCTGGCTGCCACCTTCTGAAGAGGCTACGGTGGGGGAGAAGACGTCGGACTCGACCTCAGGCGATTATCGCCAGGCCGGATCGGCAGTTCGCCGACGCGTTGAACACACTCCGGCTTCCCGCGCGCCCCGCCCGGGGGCACGATCGACCGTTCAGCCGACTGTGAGCAGGCAACACATCGCGAGCAGCGCCAGCACGTGACGTGACCGGCGATGTATCCGGGGGAGCAACGCAGACTCCTCGCTCACCGCGTGCGCCGTTCTGCGCGGCGCAGGGCGTCGAGCCTGCGTCTTGCCTGCTTTGTGGGGCGGGCGCCGAGATCGGCTCCAAGCGGGCGAGCGAGTCTCCGCTCGTTTGCGTACTGCTCGCGAGCTGCGAGTGACGCGGGCGTCTCCTTGTACAGAGTCGCGGCCACGCTCGCAGACCCTCGGCGCTCGGCGACCCCGGTCACGGCCAGCGTGCGCCGGACGCTCCTGATCGTCACCTCGATCACGTCGCCGGCACGAACGAGTTTGGAGGGCTTTACGCGCTCCCCGTTCAGATGCACTCGCCCACCGAGGACGGCCTGGCTGGCCCCGCTGCGCGTCTTGAACAGGCGTGCTGCCCAGAGCCACTTATCGATCCGCACCTCGTTCACGACGCCATGATCGCAGGCCTCGGCCGCCTACTCGAGGGCTCCACGCGGGGTGGGGGACGAGCCCGAATCGCTTACGATCCCGTGGTGCCGGAGTACACCGTCAAGGCGTTGGACGAGGCGACCTGGCCTGCGTTCGCCGCATTGGTGGAACGCAATAACGGGGTCTTCGGGGGCTGTTGGTGCATGGGGTTCCACGAGGACAGCAAGGGCACCGTGCCTCCCAAGCGCGAGCGGAAGCTGGCTCGCGTGCGCGCAGGCACGGCGCATGCAGCCCTCGTGTTCGATGGGGACGACTGCCTGGGCTGGTGCCAGTTCGGCGCGCCCGACGAGGTGCCGAGGATCAAGAACCGCGCCGCGTATGAGAAGGGCGTGACGGCATTGCCGGATTGGCGGACGGCGTGCCACTTCGTCGGCAAGGGGCACCGGCGCCAAGGTGTTGCCACTGCGGCGCTCGCGGGTGCGCTCGAGCTCATCGCGGATCTCGGCGGGGGGAGGGTCGAGGGCTACCCGGAGGACGCTGGCTCCGTTCCTGCCGGCTTTCTTTTCCACGGTGCTCTGTCGACGTACGAAAAGCTCGGATTCGTCCGGGAACGCAAGATCGGCAAGCACCGCTGGGTCGTGGCGAAGGTGGTCGAGCCGAACTCTTAGCTGCCGTAGCGCCGCTCAGGGGACATTCGCGAACGCTGGCACGCCCGACGGTGCTGCCGCCTGGCCTTCGCCCTGGCCTAGTCCTCGCCTTCCCAGTACTCGACGGCTGGTCCGGGTCTCGCGAACATCACGTCTTCGTCGTCCACGTCCTTTGCGAGCACCTTGCCGGTGTCGAGGTACTCGATGATTTCACCCCGGACCATCGATGAGAGCATGAGCACACGCACGGGCGTGTCCGTTCGGTTGCTGATCTGGTGCGCACCGTTCTTGCCGCGCGGAAAGCAGACGACGTCCCCCTCCTGCAAGTCGTGCTCGCCCTCGGGTGTGCGTAGCGTCGGCTCGCCTCGGAGCACGATCACCCACTCCTCGTTGAGGTAATGCGTGTGGTAGGGCCAGAGCCTGCTGCCGGGCTCGATCTCCGACATGGTCGCGCCGAGCAGCTCGCCGCCGATCCGCTGGCCGACGAGCGTCCCGCTGCAGCGCCAGCCCTCACGGTCCCTCGTCGCGTCCCACTCGTCGCTGTTGAGGTTGAAGATCTTCATCCAGCCAACCCTAGCCGCTTCAAATCCCGCCCCTCAAAATGAACAAGCCAGCCAGTGCGGGCGTTCTAGCGGGGCGCGATCCCTCGCCAGATCGTGTTCAGCACCCTCTCGGCGTAGTCGTTCTCGAGTGACGGTAGGCCGAGAGGGAGGAGCCGAAAGACGAGCGCGCCGCCGAGCAGGTCGGCGACGTGCTCCAGATCGGCGTCGGCGCGAAGCTCGCCACGGCTCCGCGCATCCGCCAGCCGCTCCAGCAGCGCTTCGCGCCGAGGTCGGACGACGCGATCCGCGTAGACGGCTGCGAACACCGGGTTGCGCTGGAGCTCGCCGACAACACTCGCGAGGATGCGTCCGAGCAGCGGGTCAGAGATGGTCCGAGCCCAGTCGCCGAGCCAGCTGAGCAATTGCGAGTAGAGGTCGTCCCCGCGCCAGGATTCGGAGTCGCCGGTGAGTTCACGCAGCGCGTCGGCGACCAGTTCCTCCTTCGAGCGCCAGCGGCGGTAGATGGTGTTCCGGCCCACGCCGGCGCGGAGCGCGATCGCCTCCACGGTCGTCGCCTGGAAGCCGCGCTCCGCGAGCAGGTCGCGGGCGGCGGTCGTGATGGACTCATCCGTCTTCCGTCGGCGGGGACGGCCAGGGCGCGCTCGCGTACTCGCGTGGTTGACGGCTGGCACCAGGTGGTACCGTACATTACGAGAACGAGCAATCTCGAAATATGCGGAGTAGGAGGCGAAGGGTGTTCCGCAACATCCTCGTCGCGATCGACGGCTCGCCGTCGTCGGAGGCGGCGCTCGAAGAGGCAATCGAGGTCGCACGTGACAATGGCGCCCGCCTGACGATCCTCACCGTCGCCGTTCCGCCGCGTTTCGTCTACACGGGTCCGATGTGCGTGCCGTACCCGAGCGAGCGCGACCTCGAACGGGCTGCATGGCACGTCGTGGATCACGCACAGGGCCTCGTCCCTCCCGACATTCCGGTCTCCGGCGTCGTCCGAGCAGGCCGTCCCGCGCGCGAGATCGTCGCTCGGGCAGAGCAGGGAAGCCACGACCTCGTGGTCGTCGGCTCCCGCGGTCATGGCCTCGTGGGGTCGGCGGTTCTCGGAAGCGTGAGCCGTGCGGTGTTGGCGCGCAGTCCTGTTCCCGTACTCGTGGCGGACAAGCGACGCGCGCAGCGCGAGCACAGCTCACCGGCCTCGCTCCCAGCTCCGACGCACCCAACACGGCCGAAGCCCGCGATGCACATGGAGGCGGAACCGCCAGCCACCGGGGCGACGACGCTGGCGCTGTGGTTGCTCGCCGCCCTCTTGCTCGAGGTGCAGCTCGCGCTCTGGATGTTCGAGCGGATGTAGGCACCCGGGCGTCGCGTGCGGTAGGCGCCGCTCGCGAGTTGCCACGTCGCTTACCTTGTGCTTCTATGCATGGCGGTTCAAGTCATGGAATCGCGATGCACATAGAGAAGGACCTCGTCGCGGCCTCCGCGACGCCGCTCGTGCTCGCGATCCTCGCGGACGGCGAGAGCTACGGCTACGCGATCCTCAAGCGGGTTCGCGCAGTGTCGGGCGGCGAGCTCGAGTGGACCGACGGGATGCTGTACCCGCTGCTCCACCGCCTCCTCCGCCTCGGGTACGTGACGACGGAGTGGCGGATGCCACCGGCGGGCCGCCGGCGCAAGTACTACCGGATCACCGACGAGGGTCGGGCAGCGCTCGCCGACCACCGTCGGCAGTGGACGGCCGTCACGCGTGCCCTCGACGACGTCTGGCCAGGCTCCGCTCCTCTGCAGGCGTCGCTGGGCGAGGCCTAGCCATGGAGAGCCTGGAGTCGCAGATCGCGGAGTGGCGGGCGTACGTCGAGGATGCCGCGGCGGTCAACGGGCACGACGTCGACGAGCTCGAGGATCATCTCCGCCACGAGATCGCCGACCTGACGGCGGCCGGGCTCGCACCCGACGAGGGCTTCCTCGTGGCCGTGAAGCGGATGGGGAGCGTCGACGCGCTGTCACGGGAGTTCGCGCGCGAGCACAGCGGCCGACTCTGGAAGCAGCTCGTCCTGGGCGGTGCGGACGAGCCGGCGCGGTCCTCGACCGGCTGGCTCGAGGCCCTCGTCATCGCGTCGGCGGCGGCGGTCGCGATCCAGGTCGCACGCCTCGCGGCCGGCTTCCCCGAGGACCAGCCGGGCTGGTTCGTCCGGAACCTCGGCCTCTTCGTCTTGCCGTTCCTCGCCGTGTACTTCCTGCGCCGCCGGGAGCTCGACCTCCGCGCGTGGGCGCTGACCGCGGCACCGTTCGTCGTCGCGGCGCTCGTCGTGAACCTCTATCCGTTCGACGCCGACTCGGACACCGAGAAGCTCGCGGCGCTCTACCTCCCGGTCGCACTGTGGTGCGCGATCGCCTACCCGTACATGGGTGCGACGATCGAATCGCACGAGCGTCGTATGGACTTCGTCCGCTTCACGGGCGAGTGGTTCATCTACTTCGTGCTGATGGCGCTGGGAGGTGGGGTGCTCATGGCCTTGACGGCGGGGATCCTCGAGCCGACGGGCGTTGACGTCGACGAGGTCGCGCACTGGGTCCTCTCCTCGGGAGCGGCGGGCGCCGTCATCGTGGCCGCCTGGCTCGTCGAGTCGAAGCAGCGCGTGGTCGAGAACATGGCGCCTGTGCTGACGATGCTCTTCACGCCGCTGTTCGCGGTCATGCTGACCTGCGCGGCGGTCGTCTATGCGGTGACGGGCCTCGGCGGCGCGTTCGATCGGGAGCTCCTCAGCGTCTTCGACGCCCTGCTGCTGGTCGTCGTCGCGCTCGTCCTGTACGGGATGTCGGCCCGCGAGCCGTCCGCCTCTCCGACCTGGATGGACCGCGTCCAGCTCGTCGCGGTCGTCAGTGCCCTGACTCTCGACCTGATGGTGCTCGGCGCCATGGTCGCGCGGATCGGCGACCTCGGATTCACGCCGAACCGGACCGCCGCGCTCGGCCTCAACGTCGTCCTCCTCGTCAACCTCGCCGGGGCCGCCTGGTTGGCGGTCCGCTTTCTGCGGGGTCGCGCCCGATTCCACCGGCTCGAGCGCTGGCAGACGTCCTACCTTCCCGTCTTCGCGCTCTGGGCCGCCGTGGTCGTCGTGATCGTGCCGCCGCTATTCGCGTTTTCCTGATTCGCGCTCAGCCGGCGCGTAGCCTCAGGGCTCGATGACGACCGGTGGCACCAACCGCGCAGACGAATCCCTGAGGCGCGACATCCGCCTCCTCGGAGACGTGCTCGGACACGTCCTCGTCGAGCAGGAAGGCCCCGAGCTGCTCGAGGTCGAGGAGCGGATCCGTCATCTCGCGCGCGACGCACGCACGACGGGCCGGGCAGCGCGTCGCGCCGCGCTCAGGGAGGCGGTTGCCGGGCTCGGCCTCCGAGAGCAGGCGCTCGTGCTGCGCGCGTTCGGGACGTACTTCCAGCTCGTCAACCTCGCCGAGCAGCACCACCGTCTGCGCCGCCGGCGGCAGTACGAGCACGAGCAGCGCCGGCCACGCGAGTCGCTCGCGGACGCAATCCAGCGTCTCGAGCAGGCCGGCGTGGCGCGCGACGAGCTGGAACGCGTCGCGCGAGGCGTCTCGCTCGAGCTCGTCCTCACGGCGCATCCGACCGAAGCCACCCGCCGGACGATCCTGGCGGCACACCTGCGCCTGGGCCGTCACCTGACGACACTCGACGATCCGTCGCTGACCCCGGCGCGCCGGCGGCGCGTCGAGTCGGCGCTCGCCGAGGAAGTGACGCTCCTCTGGCAGACGGACGAGGTGCGCTCCCAACGGCCGCGCGTCGTCGACGAGATTCGGCACGGCCTCTGGTTCTTCGAGCAGAGCCTGCTGCGCGTCGCGGAGCTCCTGCTCGCCGACTATCGCCGAGTCCTTCCCGATGCGCCGGCGCCGCTGCGCTTCGGCACCTGGATCGGCGGCGACCTCGACGGCAATCCGGCCGCAGGTCCCGAGACGATCGCGGCGGCGCTCGAACGCGCACGGGCGCTCGCGGTCGAGACGTACGCAGCCGAGGTTCGCGAGCTCGCACAGGCGCTCGGCGTCTCGAGCCGAATCGCTCACGTCCCGGACGAGCTGTGGGAGTCGATCGCCCGCGACGAGCGTGAGCTCCCGGCGTACGCGAGCGAGCTCGGCGACCGCAATCTCGACGAGCCGTACCGTCGAAAGCTGAGCTTCGTGTGGAGGCGGCTCCGGAACGAGCTCGCTGAGACCTCCGAGCCCGGCTACGGGTCGGCCGGTGAGCTCGCCGCCGATCTCGAGCTCCTCGACCGGTGCCTGCGCGCGGGGCGGGCGGCGCGGGTCGCGGACGGACGCCTCGCCGCCCTGCGCCGTCGCGTCGAGCTGTTCGGGTTCCACCTCGCCAAGCTCGACGTGAGAGTGCACGCGCGCGAGCTGCGCGAGCCGAGCGAGCGGATCGGCAAGACGTTCGCGACGGTCTCGCGTGTCCGTGCCCGGCACGGCCCCGAGGCTCTCGACACCGTGATCGTCTCCGGCACGAGCAGCGCGGCCGACGTCATCGGTGTGCTCGATCTCACCGACGAGCCCCTCTCCGTGGTCCCGCTCTTCGAGACCGTCGACGACCTCCGCGATGCGCCGGGCATCGTGGAGGAGCTCCTGGGACACCCCCGCGTCGCCCGCGACGGGAGGCTCGAGGTGATGATGGGCTACTCCGACTCGGGCAAGGACGGCGGGTACCTCGCGGCGCAGTGGGAGATCTACCGGGCGCAGCGCGAGCTGAACGAGCTGGCTGCGCGACGTGGGGTCGAGCTGACGATCTTCCACGGCCGCGGCGGGAGTGCGGGTCGGGGCGGCGGCCCGACCCACTCGGCGATCCTCGCGCAGCCCACCGGGCATCCTCCCGGCCGGCTGAAGGTGACCGAGCAGGGGGAGACGGTGTCCTTCAAGTACGGGTTGCCCGGCCTCGCGTATCGCAACCTCGAGGCGGCGGTGGCAGCCACGTTGCTTTCGGCCTTTCCGGAGGTGGTCGGGGCAGAGCCTCCCAGTGGCGCCATGGAGCTGCTCGACGAGCTCTCGGCGCAGGCGCTCGCGGCGTACCGCGAGCTCGTCTGGGAGAACTCGACGTTCGTCGCGTTCTTTCGCCAGTTCACGCCGATCGACGAGCTGGCGTTGCTCGAGATCGGCTCCCGCCCCGCCCGCCGCCCCGCCTCCGGCGACTACCTGGCGTCGCTGCGCGCGATCCCGTGGGTCTTCGCGTGGACGCAGAACCGCTGCCTGCTTCCCGCGTGGTACGGCTGCGGGACGGCGTTCGCGGCGGTGAGTGCACGCGAGCTCCATCGCGTCTACCGCGACTGGGCCTTCTTTCGAGCGCTCGTCGAGAACCTCGAGATGACCCTCGCCAAGTCGAGCCTCGATATCGCGGAGGGGTACCTCGACCTCGTGGACGACGCCGGCCTGTACGGGACGATCGCGGAGGAGCATGCGCGCACGGTCGAGGCCGTCCTGCGCATCGTCGGCGCGAAGGAGCTGCTCGACCGGCATCCGGTGCTGCAGCGCTCGATCCGCCTGCGAAATCCCTACGTCGACCCGATGAACGCAATCCAGGTCGAGCTGCTCCGGCGCTTTCGCTCTCCCGAGCTCGGCGACGCCGAGCGTGAGCTCGTTCGGCGACCGCTCCTCCGCTCGATCACCGGGATCGCCGCGGCGCTCCGGAACACGGGCTGATCGACGCTTCACTTACGAAAGAATCAATACTTTACTTTGCGTAGTGACGGTGCTAGGGTCGGGCGGGTGAACCACGGGCGCCGGTTCGAACTCCCCTTCGCCGGCATCCGATGCCTGTCGGCCGGTGGAGGGCGCTGTTCGGCGCTCTCCAGCGGCTAACCCTCCGCTCCCCCCGGAAGGAGCCCGCTGTGGCCACGAACGCCGCGTCGACGCGTACCCCGAAACCGGAGCCGGACTGGGAGCTCGTGCTCAAGCGCAACCCGGTCGAGCGCATCAAGCGGGAGAAGCCGCCCCTCGGGATCCGCGACGAGCTGCCGGCCCTCATCGCCGCCGGGTACGAGTCGGTGGCCGAGGAGGACATCGTTCGCCTCCAGTGGTGGGGGCTCTACCACGACAAGCCGAAGGTCGGGACGTTCATGCTCCGCGTGAAGCTTCCCAGCGGGCACCTGACGCCGGCGAAGCTACGCGCGATCGGCGAGGTCTCGAACCGCTTCGGCCGCGGCGACGGCGAGCTCGCGACCCGTCAGAACATCCAGCTCCATTGGCTCGAGCTTGCCGCCCTCCCCGACGTCTTCGCGCACCTCGACGCCGCCGGGATCACGACCGCGGGCGGCTGCGGCGACACGGTCCGCAACATCACCGGCTGCCCCGTGCAGGGACTCGACCCGGGCGAGCTCTTCGATGCTTCCGGCGTCGTGCAGGACGCGGCCGAGTTCTTCTACGGCAACCCCGACTTCTGCGACCTGCCGCGCAAGCACAAGTATTCGATCGCGGCCTGCGCGGATCGCTGCAACGCGCCCGAGATCAACTGTGTCGCGCTCGTCGGGGCGATCCACGAGGGCCGCGAGGGCTTCGGCGTGCTGGTCGGAGGCGGGCTTTCGTCGGTTCCGCGGCTCGGGCGCGAGCTCGGCGTGTTCGTGCCGAAGAAGGACGCGGTCGAGATCCTCGCTGCGATCACGGGCGCCTGGTCGGAGGATCTCCGCTACCGCGTGTCGCGGGTGAAAGCGCGGCTGAAGTTCATGATCGACGACATCGGCCCCGAGGGCATGCGCGAGCGGGTCGAGAAGCGCCTCGGCCGCAGGCTCGAGGACTTCGCGCTGCCGCCGCTCGCGCTCGCGCCGCACGACCACCTCGGGATCCACGAGCAGAAGCAGCCGGGGCTCGCGTACGTCGGCGTGCCGGTCCACCTCGGGCTGATCTCGGGCGAGCAGATGATCGCAGTCGCCGATCTCGCCGAGCAGGTCAGCGCCGATATCCGCGTCACGCGGCTCCAGAACTTCGTGCTCGCGAACGTCCCTGAGGGCGAGGTCGACGGCGTCGTCGCTGTGCTCTCCTCGATCGGCTTTCCACTCGACGCCAACCCGGTCCGCGGCCGCTCGATCGCGTGCACCGGCGAGCCGCACTGCAACTTCTCGGTCACGGAGACGAAGACGCGGCTCGGTCGTCTCGTCGAGCACCTCGAGCGGCGCTTCGGCGAGGCGCTCGCCGACCTGCGCCTCCACCTGGACGGCTGCCCGCACTCGTGCGCCCAGCACTGGGTCGGCGACCTCGGCTTCCAGGGCACGACGGCGCGGGACGACTCAGGCGCCCGCCGTCAGGCCTACGACATCTTCGTGCGCGGCGGGCTGGGGCTCGACGCCGCGATCGGCAGGCCGCTCTTCCGGCGCGTGCCCACCGGCGAGCTCGACGCGGCGGTCGAGGGGCTGGTGGGCGGCTGGGTGTCCGGCCGGCGTCCCGACGAGTCGTTCGCGGCGTTCGCGACGCGCCACTCCGACGACGAGCTCGGCGTGCTGGCAGGACTCGAGCCTGCGCGCAGGCGCGAGCGCGACGCCGAGGCGGAGGCCGCGTAGATGGCCGTCGAGCTGATCGACGAGCTGGAGGCCGGCGAGCTCTCCGTCGAGTTCGAGGGCGAGGAGCCGGAGGTCGTCCTGGAGTGGGCGATCGAGCGCTTTGCGCCGCGGATCGGGCTCTCGACCGCATTCCAGATCGACGGGATCGCGGTGCTGGACATGGCCTACGCGATCGATCCGGAGATCCGCGTGTTCTCAGTCGACACCGGGCGCATGCCGCAGGAGACATTCGAGCTGATCGAGCAGCTGCGCGAGCGCTTCCCGGGGCTCAACCTCGAGCTCCTGTCGCCCAACGCAGTGCACTTGCAGCGGATGGTCGCGCGCAAAGGCCCGAACCTCTTCTACGAGTCCGTCGAGAATCGCCTGCTCTGCTGCAATGTGCGCAAGGTGCAGCCGCTCACGCGGCACCTCGCGACGCTCGATGCCTGGATCACGGGTCTCCGCCGCGACCAGTGGGCGACGCGGACGAACATCCGCAAGGTCGAGATCGATCACGACCACGGCGCGATCGTGAAGCTGAATCCGCTGGCCGAGTGGACGGAGGACGAGGTGTGGGAGTACGTGCGCGAGCGCGAGCTTCCCTACCACCCGCTGTACGACCGCGGCTACACGTCCATCGGCTGCGCCCCTTGCACGCGCGCGGTTCAGCCGGGCGAGGCCTCGCGCGCGGGACGCTGGTGGTGGGAGACGAACGCGCCCAAGGAGTGCGGGATCCACTGCGCGATCGAGACGGGCGGCTTCGAGCACGAGTTGCACGCGCTGCTGGAGGACGACGATGAGTAGCGCGATCGTCCTCTCCACCGAGGCGGCGGAGGTCGCGCTCGGCGAGGCTCAGGCCGTCCTCTCCATGGTGCAGGACGACGAGCGCCGCGGCCGGCTTGCAGACCTGGTCGCGGCGGTGAGCGAGGGCGAGCTCGCCGACGGCGACGCCGAGGCGCTGGGCGAGCTCCTCGAGCTGGGCCTCCAAACCGGGCGCCTCCGCGCCGTCTACGGTCCTGGTGGCGAACAAGCGGCGCTCCGCCTGTTCCGCAAGCTTCCGCGTGGGAAGGAGCTCGACGAGTCGGCGCGCGACGTGTCGGGCGCGCTCTCCTCGCTCGTCGGAAAGTCGCTCACGGGCGCTCGCATCGAGACCCCGGGGCCGGGCACCTTCCTCGTCTCGCTCTCGGTGGACGGCCTCGAGCTCGCGGTCCGGCTCGATCGAAACGGCGCGCGCGTGACGAGCGTCGGTCTGTAGCAGTGGCCGAGAAGCGCTACTACATGGCCTGCCTCGACCTCGAGGGGCGGAGCGTGCTCGTCGTGGGCGGTGGAAAGGTCGCGCTCGAGAAGACGCAGGGCCTGCTCGAGTGCGGGGCGCGCGTGACGGTCGTCGCGCCGCAGCTCGTACCCGAGCTGTACGCGCTCGACGTCGCGCGCCTGCGCCGCGCCTATCGTCGGGATGACCTCGACGGCCACTTCCTCGTCGTCGCCGCCACGTCGTCGACCTCCGTCAACAGGCGCGTCTCGGCGGATGCCGAGGCCCGATCGCTCCTCTGCAACGTCGCGGATGTCCCCGAGCTCTGCAGCTTCATCCTTCCGGCCGTCCTGCGCCGCGACCCGATCGCCGTAGCGGTGTCGACGGCTGGTGCGTCGCCGGCGCTCGCGCAGCGGATCCGCGACGACATCGACGACCTCGTCCGTCCCGAGCACGTCGAGCTTGCGCGCCGGCTTCGCGACCTGCGCCCGTGGGCGCGCTCCCACCTGCCGACGTACGAGGACCGTCGGCGCTTCTTCGCCGAGCTCGTCGCCCAGGAGCTCGCGTGACCGTGTTTCTTGTCGGTGCGGGCCCGGGAAATCCGGGACTGATCACCGCCCGGGGGCTCGAGCTCGTGCGCTCGTGCGACGCGCTCGTCTACGACCGGCTCGTGAGTCCCGAGCTTGTCGACGAGGCTCCTGTCGGCGCGATCCGCATCGCTCGCGACCACCTCGAGCAAGCCGAGATCGACGAGCTGCTCGTGCGCCTGGGGCGCCGCGGCCTTCGCGTGGTGCGGCTCAAGGGCGGCGACCCGTTCGTCTTCGGGCGCGGCGGCGAGGAGGCGCTCGCGCTGGTCGATGCCGGCGTGGCCTTCGAGGTCGTGCCCGGTGTCTCGTCCCTCTCGGCCGTGCCGGCCTCGGCCGGGATTCCGATCACGCACCGGGGCGTCTCGTCGCAAGTGATCGTCGTGTCCGGACACGACCCCGGGGAGCTCGACCTCGACGCCCTCGCAGCCTGCCCGGGGACGCTGGTGATCTTCATGGGCCTCCAGGCGCTCCCCGGCATCGCCCGAGGGCTGGTCGCGTCTGGCAAGCGACCGGAGACTCCAGCCGCGGTCATCGCCCGAGGCTCGACCGCTGACGCGGAGACGGTGATCGCCGAGCTCGCGACGATCGCAGACGCGGCGCGCTCGCTGCCGACCCCGGCTCTCGTCGTGATCGGCGACGTCGTTGCTCTCTCTGACGTGCTGGGCCGGGGCGCAGGCTCCGCGCCGTCGGGAATCCCGCTCGCAGCCGCGGTCTGATCTGCGTCAGATATCGAGGCGTTGATCCTCGAGATCGAGGTCGCGTCCGACGCGGAGCCACACCTCGTTGCTGATGGATCCGGCGCGGCGCAGCTCGACGAGCGCGGCGCGCTCGGCGTCGAGGAGCTCGCGGCGCAGACGCTGGTAGTCCTGTGAGCGGCTCTCGATGGATCCGTCGTCGCCGTCGTCGAGGCGTGCGCGGAAGCGATTCGTCCGGAAGTTGTAGGCGCCCCGGACCCGCTCGGCGGTGTCCGCACGGACCCATTCCTCCTCGACGAGCTCGTCGAGCCGCGCGAGCGCGGCCTCGGCGGCACGGATTCGCGCCTCCGCGTCCTGGCGCTCCTCGAGTCCGTCGTCCTCGATGCCCAGGACGCGGATGACGAGGGGCAGCGTAAGCCCCTGCCCGACGAGGGTCACGAGGATGACCGAGAACGTGAGGAAGAGGATGAGATCGCGGCCGGGGAACGGATCGCCCGCGTCGGTTCGGAGGGGGAGCGCCAGCGCGGCCGCGAGCGACACGGCCCCGCGCATCCCCGCCCAGGAGAGGAAGACCGCGCCGCGCCAGTTGGACATCCGGCGGGCGATCCACTTCGGCGCGTGCAGAACCGCGAAGACCCACGCGAAGCGCACCGCGATGACGGTGAGGCTCACGAGTGCCGCGTAGCCGAGGAGGGTCGCCGCGGAGATGTCGCCGAGCGCGTCGACCACCACGGGGAGCTGCAGGCCGACCAGCACGAACAGCAACGCGTTCAGCAGGTATTGGACGATCTCCCACACGGCAACGCCCTGGAGGCGCACCTGAGGAGTCGTCAGCTCGGGCGTGTGCCAGCCGAGGTAGACGCCGGCAGTCACCGCTGCGAGGACGGCCGAGACGCCTGCCAGCTCGGCCGGGATGAACGCGATGTAGCCGGTCATCAGGGAGATCGTGATCTCGGCCGGCGGGTTGTCGAGGCGGCGTCGCACCTGGCTGACGAGCCAGCCGACCAGGAGCCCAACCGCGATTCCGCCAGCGGCGACCACCACGAACAACCCACCCGTGTGGACGGCCGAGAACGAGCCGGTGACCACGGCTGCAACGGCGACGCGGTAGAGGACGAGGCCGGTTCCGTCGTTCACGAGGCTCTCGCCCTCCACGATCGTCACGAGCTTGCGGGGGATTCCCAGCCGGCGCGCGATCGAGGTCGCAGCCAGCGCATCCGTCGGAGACACGATCGCGCCGAGCACGAAGGCGCTCGCCCACGAGAGGCCGTCGACGAAGGCGTGCGCGACGAGCGCCACGCCGACCGTCGTCACGAGGACGAGCCCGACGGCGAGCAGCCCGATCGGGCGCGCCTGCGCCCTCAGGTCGCGAAGCGACGTAAAGAAGGCTGCCCCGTAGAGCAGCGGCGGAAGGACGCCGAAGAACACGAGCTCGGGATTGAGCTCGAACTCGGGCATGCCGGGCGCGATCCCGATCACGAGCCCGCCGAGCACGAGCAAGATCGGATACGGGACGCGGAGCGTGGGCGCGACCGCGAGCATCGTCGCCACCGCGAGGATGAGCGCGAGCGCGACGACGCCGTCCTGGAGGTCGAGATGCATAGGCGGCAATGATGCCGTTCAGGGTGTGCGACGCCTGAGCGTCGCGGCGCCCAACGACAGGGCGAGCAGCGTGGCCCCGACGACGACGGCGACGTCGAGCCAGAAGCGGGCGCCGAGCGAGGCGTCCTGGGACGCTCGCTCGAGCGCGTCGAAGGCATAGGTCACCGGCATGAGATACGAGAGCACCGCCAGCCAGCTCGCCATCTGGTCCTGGTCGACGAAAAGGCCGCAGAGGAGGATCTGCGGGAGAACGAACGCCGGCATGAACTGCACCGCCTGGAACTCGGTCTGGGCGAAGGCACTCACGAACAGCCCGAATGCCATGCCGAGGACGGCGTTCCCGACCGCGAGGAGCACGATGAGGAGCTTTGCGTGCACGGTTTCGAGGTCGAGGAGGCCGAAGCCGACGATCGAGACCACGATCGCCTGGACGGTCGCGACAGCGGCGAAGGCGATCCCGTAGCCGAGGAGCAGGTCGAGCTTGGAGAGCGGCGTCGTGAGGAGGCGCTCGAGCGTTCCGGACGTCCGCTCGCGGAGCATCGTGATCGAGGTGACGAGGAACATAGTGATGAGCGGGAAGAGCCCGAGCATGGGCACGCCGATGCTCTGGAACACCTGCTCCTCGTCCACGAACAGCTGGTCGACGATGACCATGAGCATGCACGGCACGACGAGGAGGAGCGCGATCGTGCGCGGATCGCGTCGCAGCTGGGACAGGACGCGCGCCGCCGTCGCGACGGTGCGCGCGGGTGTCATTCCTGCTCCCCTTCGACGAGCCTGAGGAAGGCGGCATCGAGGTCGGACGCTCCCGTGCGTCGCAGGAGCTCCTCCGGCGTGAGATCGGCGAGGATCGAGCCCTCGCGGAGGAGGACGAGCCGGTCGCAGCGGGCCGCCTCGTCCATCACGTGGCTCGACACGAGCAGGGTCGTGTCGGACTCGGCGAGCGAATGGAAGAAGTCCCACAGATCCCGCCGGAGAACGGGATCCAGCCCGACCGTCGGCTCGTCGAGCACGAGGACGTCCGGCTCGTTGAGGAGCGCAGTCGCGAGTGACACGCGGGCGCGCTGGCCGCCCGAGAGCCGGCCGACGAGCTGCCCGGACAGCTCGGTGAGGCTCACGCGCTCGAGCGTCGCCTCCGCGGCTTCCGAGTCGGCGCCGAGCACGCGCGCGAAGTAGCGGAGGTTCTCGCGGACGCTCAGGTCGGCGTAGACGGAGGGCGCCTGCGTCATGTAGCCGACGCGCCGGCGCAGGTCAGGCGTCCCCGCGGGCTCCCCGAGCACCTCGACACCGCCGCTCTTCACGGTCTGCACGCCAACGATCGCGCGCAGGAGCGTCGACTTGCCCGATCCGCTCGGCCCGAGGAGGCCGGTCACGACGCCACGCTGCACCTCGAGCGAGATGCCGGGCAGGACGCGATTGCCGCCACGCTCGACGACGAGGTCGCGAACGGCTATCGCCGTGTCGGCGTGCGACATCGCCTGCTTTCTATCGCGTCCGCCTCACAGGGCAGCGGGTCCGGTCGTTACCCTCGGTAGATGCTGACGCAGACGACACGCGAGAGGGTGATCGCCCGTCGCACAGCCCGGGGACCGGTCGGCGAGGTTGGAGTCGAGGCGACGGCGCGCGGGGTTCGTCGCGTCCGCCTGCCCGGCGAGGGCTCGCCCGCGGCCGAGACGTCCGGCGACGGCGCGGGCGGAGCGCATGCCGAGGCGGCCGCCGAGCAGATCGCGGAGTACCTTCGCGGTGAGCGCGAGGCGTTCGAGATCGCGTTCGACTGGGAGGGTGTCGACCCGACGCACCAGCGGGTCTTGGAGACCCTCTGCGCGATCGCGCCCTACGCGACGACGGTGACGTACGGCGAGCTCGGCAGGCATGCCGGCGTCGACGATCCTCGCGAGGTCGGGGTCTTCATGGCCCGGAACCCCCTGCCCCTCGTCGTTCCCTGTCACCGCGTCGTCGCATCCGAGGGCCTCGGCGGGTTCGGGGGCGGGCTCGAGCTGAAGCGCCGCCTGCTCGAGCTGGAGGGCGTGCTGCCTCCCCGGCTCGACCTCGGCGACGTCTGAGGCCCTCGCGGGTCAGGGGCAGGGCGACGGGCTGATCGCCGCGGCTGCGACGAGAGCGCCACCGACGAGCAGGCCGAACCAGACCGCGGGGAAGAGCGCGGCGAGGCGCGGTCGCTCGGCGATGTGCGCGAAGAGCACGGCGATCGCGACCACGATCCAGCCGAGCGTCCCGAGGACGCCCACCGCGTTCGAGTAGACGTCGCCCGGGGTGTTTCCCTGCTCCCCGAATCCGCTGACGCAGGTCCACTGGACGTCGAACCACTTCGGGAAGAACCAGAGGGTGAGGACCCCGGCGAGCGGGACGAGGACGACGAGCTCGAGCAGCGACAGCGAGTCGACCGAGGGATGGCGCCGGCGGGTCGTGTGCTGCGATCCGAACGCGTGGTCCATACGGGGTCTCCGGCTTCAAGGTACGTGCGAGAGGGCTGGTCGCGTCTAGGGAAGCGGCTGCGAGCTAGAGGCTGTGAGTTTCGCGTGGGCCGGATGCCGGCCACGATCCGGCTTGGTCGTGACCGGCCCCGACGTCACGCCAATCTCACATCAAGCCTCTAGGTTGCGCG
Organism: Actinomycetota bacterium; assembly: GCA_046731795.1. GTDB lineage: Bacteria > Actinomycetota > Thermoleophilia > Gaiellales > Gaiellaceae > GMQP-bins7. The sequence continues at coordinate 18,762 of JBKPLV010000252.1, forward strand.
GGTGGAGCTCGTCCAGCTTGGCGACAGCGGACTGCGCGTCTCGCGCGTCGGACTCGGCTGCAACAACTTCGGCGGCCGGATCGATTTCGACGCGACCCGAGCAGTCGTGGACGCCGCGCAGGACGCGGGCGTCACCTTCTTCGACACGGCAGAGACCTACGGGAACGGCGACAGCGAGCGGTATCTCGGTGAGATCCTCGAGGGCCGTCGCGACCGAGTCGTGATCGCGACGAAGTTCGGCT
>JBKPLV010000253.1:0-1013 GCA_046731795.1 Actinomycetota bacterium
CCCACGGCGTCATCATCGGGAAGTCGCCCATGAAGACCCGCTGCTCGCGGATCTCGCCGGTGTCCTTGTTGACGAAGCGAACGGTGATCGACAGCGGGACCTGGTAGGTCAGGTCCTTCTCGCGGCACTCCTGGATGGAAAACTGGGGCTCACCGAACTCGTATTCGGCGAACTCGACGGCGAGGGTCCCCGTGTAGTCCTCGATCGGCGAGATGTCGTCGATGGTCTCGCGCAGACCGTCCTCCATGAACCAGTCGAAGGACGCCTTCTGGATGTCGATGAGGTCGGGGAGGTCGAGGACATGCTTCAGGCGCGAAAAGCTCTTGCGCGCGCGCGGCGCGACAGCAACGCTGCTCAAGTGTGAAAGCCTCCCTTAAAAGCGTGCAGGTGTACGGGCAGGGTTAGACGAACGGCCTCGGCGGAACCACGGAGTGTAACGCACGAGGGCACCTCACCGCAAGCCGCAGAACGGGGCGGCGAGACGCGTGCAGACAGAGTAGCGAACGACGCAAGCAGCCTGGCGCTGACTGCCGCAGCCCCTTTTTCGAAGCGGGGATCCGCGGAGGATCCCCGCTTCACATTGCGACGTGTCGGCTACTTGAGCTCGACGCTGGCGCCGGCCTCCTCGAGCTGCGCCTTGATGGACTCGGCCTCGTCCTTCGCCGCGCCCTCCTTGACGTTGCCCGGAGCGGCGTCGACCAGGTCCTTCGCCTCCTTGAGCCCCAGGCCGGTCACCGCGCGCACGACCTTGATCACCTGGATCTTCTTGTCGCCGGCACCGGTCAGGACGACGTCGAACGAGTCCTTCTCCTCCGCGACGGCGGCACCACCGTCGCCGCCCGCGGCCGGAGCGGCGGCGACCGCGACCGGAGCAGCGGCGGTGACGCCCCACTCCTCCTCGATCGCGTTCTTGAGCTCGACGAGCTCGAGCACGGTCATCTTCCCGAGCGAGTCGAGCACGCTCTTCACATCGGTTGCCATTCTCCTACTCCTCCTCTTCTGACTGAACTTGT
>JBKPLV010000254.1:0-2675 GCA_046731795.1 Actinomycetota bacterium
GATCGCGCGGTTGCGTCCGCGAGCGAGGCCTACGCGACCTGGCGCCACTGGTCGCTGTCGAAGCGCGCCGAGCTCTTCTTCCGCATCTACCAGCTCGTCGACGAGCACCGCGAGGACCTCGCGCGGCTCCTGACCGCCGAGCACGGGAAGGTGCTTTCCGACGCCCTCGGCGAAGTGCAGCGCGGCATCGAGGTCATCGAGTACGTCTGCGGGATTCCGCAGCTCCTCAAGGGCGACTACTCGGAGCAGGCATCCACCGGGATCGACGTCTACTCCATCCGTCAACCGCTCGGCGTGGTCGCCGGCATCACGCCGTTCAACTTCCCGGCGATGGTGCCGATGTGGATGTGGGCGCCCGCGATCTCCTGTGGGAACACGTTCATCCTCAAGCCGTCCGAGAAGGACCCGTCCGCCTCGGTCTTGATGGCCGAGCTCCTGAAGGAGGCCGGCCTCCCCGACGGCGTCTTCAACGTCGTACAGGGTGACAAGCTCGCGGTCGACGCCATCCTCGAGCATCCCGGTATCGCGGCCGTCTCCTTCGTCGGCTCGACGCCGATCGCGCGCTACGTCTACGAGAACGGGACGAAGCGCGGGAAGCGCGTGCAGGCCCTCGGCGGCGCGAAGAACCACATGATCGTCCTGCCCGACGCGGACATCGAAATGGCCGCCGACGCGGCTGTCAGCGCCGGGTACGGATCGGCAGGTGAGCGCTGCATGGCGATCTCCGTCGTGGTCGCGGTCGGCGACGCAGGCGACGAGCTCGTCGGCGCGATCAAGCAGCGCCTTCCGAAAGTCAAGGTCGGAGACGGCCTCGACCCGTCCTCCGAGATGGGCCCGCTCGTCACCCGCGAGCATCGCGACAAGGTCGCCGCCTATCTCGACTCCGGCCCCGCCCAGGGAGCGACGCTGGTGGCCGACGGGCGCGAGACCGCACCCGACAACGGCGGGTTCTTCCTCGGCGTCTCGCTCCTCGACGACGTCACGCCCGAGATGGACGCGTACCGCGACGAGATCTTCGGCCCGGTTCTCTCCGTCGTGCGGGTGAAGACGTACGACGAGGCGCTCCGGCTCGTGAACGAGAACCCCTACGGCAACGGCGTCGCGCTCTTCACCCGCGACGGCGGCGTCGCGCGGCAGTTCCAGTTCGACGTGAACGTGGGCATGGTCGGGATCAACGTTCCGATCCCGGTCCCGGTCGCGTACTACTCGTTCGGCGGCTGGAAGTCGAGCCTGTTCGGCGATCGGCACATCTACGGGCCCGAGGGCATCGACTTCTACACGCGCACGAAGGCCGTCACGAGCCGCTGGCCCGACCCGGCCACGAGCATGGTCGACCTCGGCTTCCCGCAGACGCGGTAGCTGCGTGCCGTACATCCGGCTGATCGACGAGGGCGAGGCCGACGGCCCGCTGAAGGAGGAGTACGACGCCGCGGTCGAGCGCGCGGGCAAGGTCTTCAACATCCTCAAGGCGATGAGCCTGAACGCTCCGGTGCTGCGGGCCTCGATGGAGCTCTACAAGGCGATCATGTTCGGCGAGTCGGGGCTCTCGCGCCGCGAGCGCGAGCTCCTCGCGACCGTGACGTCGTCCGCGCAGGACTGTCACTACTGAACGACGGCGCATGCCGACGACCTCCGTGCCGAGGGCGCAGACGAGAAGACCGCAGAGCACGCACAACACGACTACCGCGAGGGCGCGCTCTCACCGCGCGAGCGTGCGCTCTGCGACTTCGCGGTGAAGCTCACGCACGCCGCGGCGAGCATCGAGCAGGCGGACATCGACGCGCTCCGAGCACACGGGCTCGACGACCCGGAGGTCTCGGACGCGATCCAGGTGATCGGCTACTTCAACTACGTGACGCGCGTTGCCGACGGGGTCGGGATCGAGGACGAGCCCGAGTGGTCGTCAGCGTGAGGCTGCTCTGGCGCGACGCAGGACACGCCGGTCGCCGACGCGGCGGGTGACCCCGTCCGCGTCGAGGCGCTCTAGGATGAGCTGGGCGTCGCGACGACCGGTGCCGACGAGGTCTCGGAAGCGCGCGAGCGTGATCTCGCCCTCGGCTCGGCACTCGGTCAGGAGCACGTCCCGCGCGACCTCGAAGGGATCCGCACCGATGACGTAGCCGTCGCCGAGGCGCACGAGGCGTCCCTGGGCTTCCAGGAAACGCGCGAGCTCGTCGTCATCGACCTTGGTCGCGCACACGCCGGCCGCCGCGAGCTCCTCCTCCAGGGCCGCTGCCTCCTCCGCGCGCCCACTGAGCGTCCCCACCGCCCCGGGGACGTAGAGCTTCGAGCCGCGCTGCTCGAAGGGGAGGAGCGCCAGGACGTCGGCCGCCCATGCGCCGGACGGAAACGGGACCCCTGGATCGATCGGGTCGGCCGCCGCGATGCGCGAGCGGAGATCAGCATCGAGCTCGGCCAGCCAGGCGGCCGAGAAGACCCACGGGCCTGCGCGCTCCACGCCCAGCAGCTCACCGTCGAGGACGAATCGCAACGAGTCGGCACGAACGGGCGCGCGCACGGTCGCAGCGACGTCGCCGCGCTCGAGCAGCTCCATCCGCGCGGGGTCCCGGTGTCGCGGCGGCGCGGGATCGAGCACCGTCCCTCCGCCGACCGTCGTCTCGCCGCGAAGAATCACCCGGTCGCCGCGAGCGGCGACGACGGGTCCGTCGAGGCGC
>JBKPLV010000255.1:0-2520 GCA_046731795.1 Actinomycetota bacterium
CCGCTCGATGCGGCGCGCACGGGCGACGACGACCTTGTCCTCGTCGGTGAGCTCGTCCATACCGAGGATCGCGATGATGTCCTGCAGGTCGGCGTAGCGCTGCAGGAGCTGCTGCACGAGCGTCGCCACCTCGTAGTGCTCGTCCGAGACGACGCCGGGCTGGAGCGCGCGCGAGTTCGACTTGAGCGGATCGACGGCCGGATAGATGCCCTTCTCCACGATCGAGCGCTCGAGCACCGTCGTCGAGTCGAGGTGCGCAAAGGTGTTCGCCGGCGCCGGGTCGGTAAGGTCGTCGGCCGGCACGTAGATCGCCTGGACCGAGGTGACCGAGCCCGTGCGCGTCGAGGTGATCCGCTCCTGCAGCTGGCCCATCTCCGTCGCGAGCGTCGGCTGATAGCCGACGGCGCTCGGCATGCGGCCGAGGAGCGCCGAGACCTCGGAGCCGGCCTGGACGAAGCGGAAGATGTTGTCGATGAAGAGCAGCACGTCCTGGCCCTCGTCGCGGAAGTACTCCGCCATGGTGAGGCCGGACAGCCCTACGCGCAGGCGCGCGCCCGGCGGCTCGTTCATCTGCCCGTAGACGAGGGCGACCTTGTCCACGACGCCGGACTCCGTCATCTCGAGCCAGAGGTCGTTGCCCTCGCGCGTGCGCTCGCCCACGCCGGCGAACACCGAGACGCCGCCGTGCTGCATGGCGACGTTGTGGATCAGCTCCTGGATGAGCACCGTCTTCCCCACGCCGGCGCCACCGAACAGGCCGACCTTGCCGCCCTTCACGTACGGCGCGATGAGGTCGATGACCTTGATTCCGGTCTCGAAGGTCTCGATCTTCGGCGAGAGGTCGCGGAACGCCGGCGGATCGCGATGGATCGCCCAGCGCTCGACGCCTTCGGGAGTCGGCCCGGCCTCGTCGATCGGCTCGCCGATCACGTTCCAGAGGCGCCCGAGCGTCGGCTGGCCGACGGGAACCGAGATCGGCGCACCGGTGTCGACGCACTCGGCGCCGCGCGACAGGCCGTCGGTCGAGTCCATCGCGACGGCACGGACGCGGTCGTCGCCCAGGTGCTGCTGCACCTCGGCCACGAGGGTGCGGGTCGTGTCTCCTTCGACGATCTCGATCTCGAGCGCGGTGTTGATCTCCGGCAGCCGGTCGGCGAAGACGGCGTCGATGACAACGCCCTTGATCTCGATGATCCGGCCCGTGTTCGTGCGGTCTGATCCGTTGTCGGCCATGGTTCTCCTGGGCGAGGGACGAGGGCGGCCGAGGACGGGCCAGCCGCGGGCGAGTCTAGCGGAGGAGCCGAGCGCGGAGCCGCACTACTGCGAGGCCTTGGGCGAGATGATCGTGACGTTGACGCCCTTGCCTGCGAGCCCGGCGAGCGCCTTGTTCATCTTCGTCCAGCTGTCGAAGCTGAGCCCCTGGAGGTGCGGGTCGGTGACGAGGCTCTCGAAGCCCGGTTGACGCGCCTGATCGGCGGTCGACTGGATGTCGACGGAGAGCTGGCGCATCTGCTTGACGAGGTTGTTCGCCTCCGGCTGGTACTCGTCGGGCGCGCCCTCGTCCTCGAGCTCGCCGGCCGCCTTGTCGATCACGGTCGCTGCCTCGTCCATGCGGTTGAGGAGCTCCTCGACCGACTGCGCGCGCGTGATGCGCCCGAGCGCGAAGTCCACGCGGTCGCGGTTGAGGACGACCGTCTCGGCGTAGTCTGCGGGCGAGGGCGTGCCGCCTCCACCGCAGCCCGCCGCCGTCGCCACGAGAAGGGCCGCGAGCAGCACGAGCGCGAGTCGGCGAACGGTCATGGCGGCTTGCGCGCGAAGCTAGAGAACGGAGCCGGGCGGCGGCAGGCCGTGGCCGACCTTGACGACCCGCAGGATCGCCTGCTCACGCTCGAAGACGCTCCTCGGCGGGGAGAGATCGGGCTGCTCGTCGAAGCGCGCCAGCGTGCCCTCGCGGGTGGGCGAGGCAGCGAGCTGCGTGCCGAGGCCGAGAGCGGCGAGCGCGAACGCCGCGGCGACCCCGACCTGGATCCGAGTCGTCGAGAGGTGACGCCTGCGGCGGACGACCACGGGCCGGCCTGGCGCGTGGAGAGGCGCGCTGCGAATGCGCTCCGTCACGTCACGCACGTCGTCTGCGTACGTCGCGCACGCGCCGCAGCGCTCGAGGTGCGCCTCGAGCATGCGCTGCTCGAGCTGGGAGAGCTCGCCGTCGAGCTCCAGCGAGACCTGCTCCCGCACTCGGGCGCACACGGAATGCGGATAGACCGCGGTCATGGTGCTTGAGACGACACGGACCGCGGAGAGTTAGCTACCGGCGGAAGGAAGCGATTCCAATGCCTGCTTCTCGGCTGCACGCTTCGCCTCATACGCCGCCTTGCGAACCATCGCCTGCTCCGCCAAGTCGAGCGGGCTGAGTTTCTCGGCGAAGTGGCAGGCGACAGGATGCTGCCCGCCCGCACGCGGGACGAGCTCGGGCTCCTGTTCGGCGCAGATCTGCTCGGCCTTCCAGCAGCGCGTGCGGAA
>JBKPLV010000256.1:0-2392 GCA_046731795.1 Actinomycetota bacterium
CGCCACGCTGGTTGATGATCGTGTCGATCGCAACGGCGGTCTTGCCCGTCGAGCGGTCGCCGATGATGAGCTCTCGCTGACCACGCCCGATCGCCGTCATCGAGTCGATGGCCTTGAGCCCGGTGTACATGGGCTCCTTCACGGGCTGACGCTGGATCACCCCCGGAGCCTTGAACTCGAGCGGCCGGCGCTCGGTCGCCTCGATCGGGCCGAGCCCGTCGAGCGGGTTGCCCAGCGGATCGACGACGCGGCCGAGCAGGCCCGGGCCGACCGGGACGCTCATGACCTCGCCGCTGCGGCGCACGGGCTCGCCTTCCTTGACGTGTTCCCATTCGCCGAAGAGCGCCACGCCGACGTTGTCCTCCTCGAGGTTGAAGGCGATGCCGGTCACGCCGTGCTCGAGCTCGAGCCGCTCGAGCGAGACGCAGTTCTCGAGGCCGTGGACGCGCGCGATGCCGTCTCCGACCTGGAGGACGCTGCCGACCTCCGAGAGGTCGGTCTCGACGTCGAACTGCTGGATTCGATCCTTCAGGATCGAGGTGATCTCTTCGGGTCTGAGCTTCAAGGGGTCTCCTTACGTGGCTGTTGCGAGTTCGTGGCGTAGGCGCTCGAGCCGGCCGCGAATGCTGCCGTCGGCGCGATGCGATCCGATCTGCAGGACCATGCCGCCGATGAGACTCGGGTCGACGGTGCGCGTGGCCTCGATCGAGCGACCGGAGGCCTTCTCGATCGCCTGCACGATCGAGGCGGCCTCGGCGTCCGACAGCTCGTGGGCGGTCGTGAGCTCGACCGCAAGCCGATTCTGCGACCGCGCGACGAGCGCCTCCAGCTCCGCGCTGATCTCGGGGAGCTCGCCCGCGCGACCCTTCTCGGCCGCGAGCCGGACGAAGTTGCGTACGAGCTCGTCGGCGTCGGCCGTGAGCTGCTCGAGCACGGCCGCCTTTCCCGTCGGCTCGATCTGCGGGTTGCGCAGGAACGCGCGCAGCTCGGGCACCTCGTCGAACGCGCCTGCGAGCGCGGCCAGGTCGCCGGCGACGTCGTCGACGCGACCAGCCTCCTGCGCCGCTACGAAGAGCGCGCGTGCGTACATGCGCTGCGCAACCGCCATGCGGTCCTACGCGCCTTCCTTCTCCAGCGTCGAGAAGTCGAGCTCGGCGATCGCCTCGTCGATGAGCCGGCGCTGATCCTCGGCGTCGAGCACCTTGCCGGTGACGCGGGCGGTCGCCTCGAGAGTCAGATCGGCGACCTCGGAGCGGATCAGGTCGAGCGAGCGCTTCGTCTCGGCCTCGATCTGGCGCTTCGTCTCCTCGAGCCGCCGCGCACGCTCCTCCTCGGCCTCGCTCTTCACGCGCTCGATCTGCGCGTCCGCCACCTTGCGCGCGTCGGCCAGAATGTCCGCCGCCTCGCCCTTCGCGTCGGCGATCAGCTGCCTGTGCTGCTCGAGGAGCTCACGGGCCTCGTCACGGGCCTTGTCCGCCTCGTCGACCGCCGCACGAATCCGGTCGCGACGCTCGTCGATCGTCTTCTGGATGGGCCCGAACGCGTATCTCCGGAGCACGAAGAACGTGATCGCGAACGCGATCAGCGTCCAGATCATGAGGCCTGGGACGACCTCGATCAGGCCCGATGCGACGACTCGCTGCATCTCAGACCAGGACGTAGGCGAGCAATCCGCCGATGAGGCCGTAGAACACGACCGCCTCGGTGAGCGCGAAGCCGAGCCACTGGATGCCGGTGAGCTCGCCGCGGAGCTCCGGCTGCCGCGCGACGGCCTGGATCATCGACCCGAAGATGTTGCCGATGCCGATGCCGGCTCCGAGCGAGCCGAGGCCGATGCCGAGCGCGAGGGCGATCGCCTTGCCGGCGTCGGCGCCGTCGTCGGTGGCGGCGAGGAAGAAGAACGAGGAAAGCATTGAGAGAACTCCTCCTTAGTGCTCGGGCTCGATGGCCGAGCCGATGTAGATGGCGGACAGGGCGGCGAAGATATACGCCTGGATCGAGACGACGATGACGACCTCGAAGAGATAGAAGAGCGCCGCCGCTGGGACGGCGATGAAGGCGAGGAACACGTTCTCGAGCACGATGATCAGCCCGACGAACGTGAGGATCAGCATGTGGCCGGCGAGCATGTTGGCGTAGAGACGCACCGACAGGCTGATGAGCCGCATGAACTGCCCGAGGATCTCGAGCGGGACGATCAGCGGGAGCATCCCCTTGGGCACGTCCGGGATCCAGCTCTTGAAGTACCTCCACGCTCCGTTCGCCCGGATGCCCTCGACGTGGGTGAAGACGAACGTCATCAGCGCGAGCGCCAACGTGACGGACAGCGTCGACGTGGCGGCGAAGATCGCGAGCGTCGGAACCTCGACTCCCGCGATGTGCACCTTCTCGT
>JBKPLV010000257.1:0-4757 GCA_046731795.1 Actinomycetota bacterium
GGACAACGCCGGCAACTCTGCCTCCGCCGGCTCGGCGGCGTTCAAGTACGACGCAACGGGACCGAGCGCGACGCTCTCCGTCACCGCCGGGACGCTCGGCGACAACGGCTGGTACACGAGCGACGTGACTGTCAGCACGACGGGGACGGACAGCGTCAGCGGACCGCCCACCTGCTCGGCCGATCAGCACCAGACGACGGAAACGGCGGGACAGGAGTTCACAGGCTCCTGCACCAACGACGCCGGCCTGACGACGAATGCGAGTCCGCTGACCGTGAAGGTCGACAAGACCGGCCCGAGCGCGGCGCTTTCGGTGACGGCTGGGACGGTCGGGGACCACGGCTGGTACACGAGCGACGTCACCGTCGACACCGGTGGAGCGGACTCGATCTCGAGCCTGGTCTCGTGCTCGGAGGACCAGCACCAGACGACCGAGACGGCGGGTCAGGTGTTCAACGGCTCGTGCACCAACGACGCCGGTCTCACGACGAATGCGGCACCGCTCACCGTGAAGCTCGACAAGACCGGCCCGAGCGCAGCACTCGCCGTCACGGCGGGAACGCTCGGCACGAACGCCTGGTACACGAGCGACGTGACCGTCGGTACGACGGGGACGGACAGCGTCAGCGGACCGACGACGTGCACTGTCGACCAGTTCCAGACGACGGAAACGGCGGGACACGTGTTCAACGGCTCCTGCACCAACGAGGCCGGCCTCACGACGAGTGCGGAGCCGGTGACCGTCAAGCTCGACAAGACCGGGCCGAGCGCGGCGCTGGCGGTCACCGCCGGAACGCTGGGCGGCGGCGGTTGGTACCGCACGGATGTCACGGTGAGCACGAGCGGAACGGACGGCATCAGCAACCCGACTGCGTGCACCGCAGACCAGCAGCAGACGGCCAGCACGAACGGTCACGTCTTCAACGGGGACTGCACCAACGACGCAGGCCTGACGACGTCCGCGGCACCGCTGACCGTCAAGGTCGACAAGGTCGATCCGACGCTCAGCTGGACGGGCGGCCCGGGGAACGGCGGCTCGTACTACTTCGGCTCGGTTCCGGCCGCGCCGACCTGCACCGCAATCGACCCGCTCTACTCGGGGCCGGCGGGGTGCACCGTCGTCGGCTACGGCACGGCGGTCGGAGCGCACACGATGACCGCGACCGCGCTCGACGTGGCCGGGAACAGCTACAGCGAATCGCGCAGGTACACCGTGCTCGGCTGGACGCTGAGCGGCTTCTTCCAGCCGGTCGACATGAACGGCGTGTACAACACGGTCAAGAACGGCTCGACCGTGCCGCTCAAGTTCGAGGCCTTCGCCGGATCGACCGAGCTGACAGACGTGTCGGTGGTGAAATCGCTCACCTACGCACAGACGAGCTGCGACGCGACTGCGATCACGGACGACATCGAGACGACGTCGACGGGCGGCACGACCCTTCGCTACGACTCGACCGCCGGACAGTTCGTCTACAACTGGAAGACGCCGAGCACGGCGGGGAAGTGCTACCGCGTGACGATGACCGCGCAGGACGGGTCGGCGCTCAGCGCGTTCTTCAAGCTGAAGTAGCCAGCACCTGGCAAAGCGAGGGGCGCCGCGAGGCGCCCCTCGCTCATACGACCGGCTCGGGCGCGACCACCGGCGGGCGTCGCGCGAAGAGGATCGCCGCGGCCGGCACGATCACCGCCAGCGTCGCCCCCACCGCGACGGCGACGACACCCCACTGCGTGTAGGCGGCGCCCCCGAGGAGCGCGAGAGCTGCGGCGAGCAGCCCCGCCGAGAGATCGGTGAAGCCGACGAGCTTGCCACGCTCCACGGGCGTGGCGTGGGTCACGAGCTCTGCGGTCGCCGAGATGTAGGAGAGGTTCCAGCCGAGCCCGAGCAAGAAGAGCGAGAGCGACATCCACGCGATCGAATGGACGAAGCCGAGCAGTACCGTCGAGACGGCCATGACGGCGAGCCCCCACAGGAGCGTCGGTCGCCGACCCGCGCGATCGACAAGCGCTCCGATCACGAGCACGAGCGCGTACATCCCGACGATGTGGAGGCTGATGACCGTGAACACGTCGGCCTGCGCGTGGTGATGGCCGACGACGATGTAGCCGGTCAGGTTCATGACCCCGGCCATCACGGCGAAGCTCGCGAGCGCCGCGACGACCGCCGAGGGAACGCCGGGTCGGCGCAGGATCTCCATGAGCGGCGCTGCCGGCGCTGCGGCTGGAGCCCCGGCATCCTCGTCGGCGGCCTGGTTTTCGAGCGCGATCGTCCGTGGATCGGGACGGATGTTCAGCGCGAGGATCAGTCCGACGAGCGCCATCGCCGAGGCGACGAACCAGGGGATGACGAGCGTGTCGAGCTCGAAGTCCTTCCCGGCGAACAGCGGACGGAACACGAGTGGCCCGAGCGCTGCCCCGAAGAGCGCACCGAAGAGGACGTAGGAGATCGCCCGCGCCTTCTTCTCCGGCGGGTACATGTCCGCCGCAGCCGTGCGCGCCAGGAGGACGCCACCGTTCATGGCGCCCACCCCGACGAAGCCGAAGATGACCAGGGGCGCGCTGTCGACGAGGCAGCCGAGCGCGGTGAGGGCGCACCCCGCCGAGCCGGTGACGAACCCGCCGGCGATGACCGGCACGCGGCCCACACGGTCCATGAGCCGGCCGGCCGGGAGTGCCGCGAGGGCGCCCGCGGTGAGGAAGATCGCTGGTCCGAGTCCGAGGATCGACTCGATGCCTGTCACCAGGACGAGCGTGATCGTGGCGACGGCGACGGCCAGCTGGATGACGCCGGACAGCGTGACGAGGCAGAGGCTCAGCAGGATCGTGTTGCGCCGGATCTGCTTCGCGCTCGCCACAGCGCGACGCATTCAATCACCGCGACTCGCCCAGCCCGCTGCGGCGCCCGGAGCGTGAACGGTTACGATGTCCGGGTCGTAAACGGGGAGCTCGGGCAGCCGGGCTGAGAGGGCGGACGAGCGCGCCGCCGACCCGCGAACCTGATCTGGGTAATGCCAGCGGAGGAAGGCGTGTCGAACGAGGTCGCGGTGGTGGTATCGGGCGGAGAGGCGCCGGCTCTCGATGCTGTCCGCGACGTGCCGACCGGTGCGACGGTGGTCGCCGCCGATCGCGGGCTCGAGCACGCGCGGGAGCTCGGGCTCGAGGTCGCGGTTGCGATCGGGGACTTCGACTCGGCCTCGCCCGAGGCGGTCGCGGCCGCGGAGCGCGCCGGCGTGCAGATCGAGCGTCATCCCGACGCGAAGGACGCCACCGACCTCGAGCTCGCGCTCGACTACGCCGTGGGCCTGCAACCTGCGCACATCCTGGTGCTCGCGGGGCGCGGCGGCCGCCTCGACCACGAGCTCTCCTCGCTCCTGCTGCTCGCCTCGGCGAAGTACGAAATGGCCCAGATCGACGCTCGGATCGGCGAGGCACACGTCCACGTCGTGCGTGGCGAGCGAGAGCTCGATGGCAACCCGGGCGACCTCTTGACGCTCATTCCCGCGCATGGAGCCGCGGAGGGCGTGCGCACCGAAGGGCTCGTCTACCCCCTCCGCGGGGAGACGCTCGAGCCAGGCTCGACGCGCGGAGTCTCGAACGTCTTCGCGGAAAGCACGGCCCGCATCGCGCTCGACCGCGGGGTGCTGCTCGCGATCCGGCCCGGGAGAGATGCCAAGTGACACGTTGTCACAAGCGACTCCTCGCGGCCCTCGCCCTCCTCGCGGCCCTTGCGCTTGCCGGCTGCGGAGGCAGCGGCGAGAGCTCGGACGAGGTCGTCCTCGTCACGCACGACTCGTTCGCGATCTCTCCGGCGGTGAAGAAGGCGTTCGAGGCCGATAGCGGCCTGAAGCTGCGCATTCTCAAGGCGGGCGACGCGGGCGAGGTCGTCACGCGCGCCTTGCTCACGGCCGGAAACCCGGAGGGCGACGTGCTCTTCGGCATCGACAACAACCTGCTCGCGCGCGCACTCGCGGGCGACGTGTTCGAGTCCTACGAGTCGCCGGAGCTGGAGGCGGTCGACCCAAAGCTCCAGCTCGACCCCGATCATCGCGTGACCCCGATCGACCGTGGCGACGTGTGCCTGAACTACGACAAGGGCTGGTTCCGGGAGCACCACCTGGCTCCGCCGCAGAGTCTGGAAGCGTTGACACTGCCGCGCTATCGCGGGCTGACCGTCGTCGAGAATCCGGCGACGTCCACACCGGGCCTCGCCTTCCTGCTCGCGTCGGTCGCGCGGTTCGGGGACCTGTGGCAGGGCTACTGGCGAAAGCTCCGGGCCAACGACGTGCTCGTCGTCGACGGCTGGGAGGAGGCGTACGAGTCGCGCTTCTCGGGCGCAGCGGGAAGCAGCGGCAGCCGGCCGATCGTCGTCTCGTATGCGTCGAGCCCGCCGGCCGAGGTGATCTTCAGAGACCCGCGCCCGACGACCGCGCCGACGGGCGTCGTCGAGAGCAGCTGTTTCCGCCAGATCGAGTTCGCCGGGGTCCTCCGCGGCGCGAAGAACGAGGACGGCGCGAGGAAGCTGATCGACTTCATGCTCTCGAAGCGCTTCCAGGAGGACATCCCGCTGCAGATGTTCGTGTTCCCGGGCCGCCGCGACGCGACCCTCCCGCCCGAGTTCGAGAAGTTCGCCGTGGTGCCCGCCCATCCGCTCGAGCTCTCGCCCGAGGAGATCGAGGCGAACCGGGAGAAATGGGTCGACGCGTGGACGGACATCGTGGTGCGATGAGCGCGCGCGCGTGGCGCGCGCTGACGTACGGGGT
>JBKPLV010000258.1:0-2831 GCA_046731795.1 Actinomycetota bacterium
GCCGGCGACGAGGGGAGCCCGCACTGGCTCCTCGCGCACCTCCTCTACTACCACCAGCGCGAGGCGAAGTCGCAGTGGTGGGAGTGGTTCCACCACCTCTCACTCGACGAGGACGACCTGATCGAGGACACGGACACGATGGGCGGGCTACGACTCGTCGGCGAGCCGGTCGAGGACGGGCAGTCGCTCGTCTACACGTTCGAGTTCCCGCCGCAGGAGCACAAGATCGACGGGCGCTGCAGCGATCCGAAGACGCTGAACACGTATGTGGTCGAGACCGACGACGAGCGCGGGACCGTGACGCTCAGGCGCGCGACTGCGCGCGCAGACGAGCCCTTGCCCGAAGCGCTCATTCCGTCACGGCCGATTCCCGACTGGGAGCACCGCGACGCGGTGCAGCGTTTCGCACAGGCGTACCTCGACGGGGAGCGTGGCGGCGCGCTCGTCGAGATTCTCGAGCGGCGGCCGCCGCGGGCGCGGCTCGACGTGCCGGTGCCGGAGGCCGCGTCGTCGCTGGACGGGAGCTACCTCTTCGTGCAGGGCCCGCCGGGCTCGGGGAAGACCTGGCAAGGAGCGAAGGCTGCGGTCGCGCTCATGCTCGCGGGCCAACGCGTCGGCGTCACGGCGCAGAGCCACAAGGCGATCTCGAAGCTGCTGGCCGAGATCGAGCGCGAGGCACGCGAGCAGGGGCTCTCGTTCAAGGGGCGCAAGAAGTCCTCGGGCGAGGACACGAGGTTCGAGGGCGCGTTCGTCGACTCGAGCGACGAGTGGCGCGACCTGCTCGACGACGAGCTCCAGCTCGTCGCTGGCACCTCGTGGCTCTTCGCGCGCTCCAATTTCGCCGGTCTCCTCGACACGATGATCGTCGACGAGGCGGGCCAGGTCGCGCTCGCCGACGTGGTTGCGGTCGGGCACGCCGCGCGGAACCTCGTGCTCCTCGGCGACCCGAACCAGCTGCCGCAGGTCTCGCAGGGCGCGATGCCGGACGAGGCGAAGGCGTCCGTCCTCGAGCACCTGCTCGGCGACGAGACGACGGTGCCGCCCGACCGCGGGATCTTCCTCGAGCGGACATGGCGGCTGCGGCCGGAGCTGACCGCGTTCACGTCCGACGCGTACTACGCCGGGCGGCTCGAGTGCGAGGGATCGTGTGCGCGCAGGAGCGTGGAGGTGGGGAACGGGCTCGTCTTCCGTCCGGTCGAGCACGCGGCCAACGGGCAGCTCTCGCGCGAGGAGGCCGAGGTGGTGGCGGGCGCGATCCGAGACCTGCTAGGTACCGGGTACACGGACGAAACGGGCGCGACGAGGCCGCTCCGCGTCGAAGACATTCTCGTCGTGACGCCATACAACGCGCAGGTGCGGGTGCTCAGGCAGACGGTTCCCGAGGGCATCCGCGTCGGCACGGTCGACAAGTTCCAGGGACAGGAGGCGCCGGTGGTGCTCGTCTCGCTCGCGAGCTCGAGCGGCGAGGACGCGCCGCGCGGACTCGGCTTCGTCTTCAACGCGAACCGCATCAACGTCGCGACCTCGCGTGCGCAGTGCCGGGTCGAGCTGGTCTGCTCGCCGCGACTGCTCGAGGCGGACTGCAGGACGATCGAGGAGATGCGGCTGGTGAATGCGCTCTGCCGCTTCGTCGAGCTGGCGGCAACGCCATCCTGCGATTGACACGAATGTCACGAAGGCGTAGGTTCGCCCCGTTCAGGCACGAGGGGAAACAGAGAGGGGGACGACATGCGACATCTGCGGCGATGGGTCCTCGTCGGGCTCGCCGCGCTCGTGACGGCCTTCGGCGCGTCGCAGGCGTGGGCGACGGTCGTGGAGTCGGGCTTCTACACCCAGCCGTACGACTTCACGTACAACGACTGCGGGTTCGACGTGGCCGTCGAGGGAGTTGCCACCGGCCACATCCGCATCCGCGCGGGCAAGGGCGACGACGCGACGGCGTTCTTCGCCAACGACAACTACTCGTACGTGGAGACGCACACGAACGTCGAGACGGGAGCCTTCCTCACGATCAAGGGCAACGCGATCTTCAACGAGATCAAGGCGACCCGCGTCGAGGGCAATGTATTCGAGTTCGAGGCAGTGGAGGCCGGCCAACCGTTCGTGCTGTACGACTCGAGCGGCAACGTCGTCCTGCGCGATCGCGGCTCGATCCACCACCACGCACTGTTCGACACGGAGGGTGACGACGTGCCGGGCGGCATCTTCCTCGAGGAGCTGCCGGCGGACGTGCACGGCCCGCATCCCGGGTTCGTTACGGACTTCTGCGAGATCATCACGCCGCTGATCGGCAGCTGATCTCGCTCAGCGGGAGGCGCACGGCTCCCGTGCGCCTTCCCGCTGACGACCACTTGTCCGAGTTTGTGATTCTTGTTACGGTCGCCTGGCTCAAGGGGAAGAGTCTGTCGAACACTCGAGACAGAGGGGAGAGTGACGTGACACGACTTATTGCGGCATCCATGGCGCTGCTTGCGCTCGCCTTCGGCGCCGGCACTGCGACCGCGGCCAGCAGCGGTGGACAGGTCGAGGACATTCCGGCGGCGTTCTCGCTGTCCTCGACCGAGACGAATGGCTTCCCGACCGGGTGCGAGTTCCTGCCCGACGGTGTCGTCATCTCGTGGGAAGGAACGGAGCATTCCGTGTCGCTCGAGAAGGTCGAGCCGAGCGGTGCCGTGACGCTCCAGAACACTACGGTCGCCTCGGGGACCGCGACGGACGAGGACGGGAACGCGTATGCGTTCAGCTACGCGAACCACTTCAAGATCACCGAAACCTCGCCAGGGTCGGGCCTCTTCAGCGGCACGATGACCGACCACTTCTCGCTGGCGGGC
>JBKPLV010000259.1:0-9745 GCA_046731795.1 Actinomycetota bacterium
CACAGGTCGCCGTCTTCCTCATCCCGGCCGTCGCATTGCTCTCCTGGTTCATCGAGCCCCTCTCGCTGGCGTTCCGTCCCGTCGAGCTCGCGGCGCTCGCCGGCTCGGTGGCGTACACGGCTCTCGTGCTCTTCGACGGGCGCTCCAGCCGCAAGCGCGGGACCGCACTGCTGGCCGGCTACGCGGTCGTCGTGATCGGCTTCTACCTCGCCGGCGAGCGCTAGAGATCTAGACCCCGAGCGCCTGCGGGATCAGCTCGCCCGCGCGGGCGATGTCGTCGTCGGCCACGCCGAGGTGCGTGACGGCGCGCATCACGGTCGGATGGATCGTCGCGGAGAGGCCGACTCCCGCGTCCGACAGGCGCGCGAGCGCCTCTGCGCGGTCGAGGCCGAGCCGGGCGACGTCGATCTGCACGAAGTTCGTCTCCACCTGCTCGAGGTCGACGGGCACGCGCGCGTCGGCGAGTGTCTCGGCGAGCGCCCGGGCGCGCGCGTGGTCGTCCGCGAGTCTCGTCACGTGGTTGTCGAGCGCGTACAGGCCTGCCGCGGCGACGATCCCCGCCTGGCGCATGGCCCCGCCGAAGAGGTGCTTCTCGCGCCAGGCACGCGCCATCAGCTCGTGCGAGCCGGCGAGCAGCGCTCCCAGCGGACACCCGAGGCCCTTCGAGAGGCAGAGCGTGACGGTGTCGAAGCGATTCGCGATCGCAGCAGGCTCGACCCCGAGCGCGACGGCCGCGTTGAGCAGTCGCGCACCGTCGAGGTGCACGCCGAGGCCGAGCTCCCGGGCGGTCGAGACGACCTCGTCGAGCTCGTCGAGCGGCCACACGCGGCCGCCCGCGCTGTTGTGGGTGTCCTCCAACGCGAGCACGGCCGCGCGCTGGTCGGCGACCTTGGTGCTGGGCTCGGCGGCGCGCCGCACCTGCCCCGGCGTCACACGCCCGCGCTCGCCCGACAGAGCGACGGTCATGAGACCCGCATGCGCCGCCGCGCCGCCGTACTCATAGATCACGACGTGCGCGTGCTCCTCGGCGATGAGCACGTCGCCGGGCCGTGAGAGCAGCTTCAACGCGATCTGGTTCGCCATCGTCGCCGTCGGCAGGAAGATCGCCTCCTCCTGTCCCAGCAGCTCGGCGACCCGCTGCTGCAGGGCGTTGACAGTCGGGTCCTCGCGCTTCTGCTCGTCGCCGACCGCAGCTTCGGCGATCGCCTGCCGCATGCCCTCGGTGGGCTGCGTTGCCGTGTCGGAGCGGAGGTCGATCATCGGCCGTGACGCTACCGTGCTCCGCGTGGACCTCGCGCTTCTCGACCGAACCCTGAGCGAACGCGGCGAGCCGGCGTTTCGCGCACGCCAGGTGTGGGAGTGGGTGTCGCGCGGCGTCTCCTCGTACGACGAGATGACGACGCTGCCGAAGGCGCTGCGGGCCGAGCTCGACGACTCGGTCCCGTTCTCGACGCTCGAGGTCGTGACGGAGCGGGAGTCGCGCGACGGGACCGTGAAGGCGCTCTTCCGGACCGCGGACGGCCACCCGGTCGAGGCCGTGCTCATGCGCTATCGCGACGGGCGCCGGTCGCTCTGCCTCTCGTCCCAGTCCGGCTGTCCGCTCACGTGCACGTTCTGCGCGACCGGGACGATGCGCTTCGGGCGGAACCTGAGCGCCTCCGAGATCGTCGACCAGGCGCTGCACTTCCGCCGGCGCGAGCCGGTGAACCACGCCGTGTACATGGGCATGGGCGAGCCGTTTCTCAACTACGACGCCGTGACCGAGTCGGCGCGCCGGCTCCCGGACCTCGGGATCACCCACCGCCGGACGACGATCTCCACGGTCGGGTGGCTGCCGGGGCTACGTCGCTTCGTGGACGAGGTCGAGCAACCCGTCAGGCTCGCACTGTCCATTCATGCCGCCGACCCGGCCAAGCGCTCGGAGCTCATGCCCGTGAACGATCGCTATCCACTCGCCGACGTGCTCACCGAGTGCAGCCGGTACGTGGCGCTGCGGCGCCGGAAGGTGTTCGTGGAGTACGTCATGCTCGCCGGCGTGAACGACTCCTCCGCCGACGCCGAGGCGCTCGCAGGCGTCCTCGACCGACGCGCCTTCAAGGTGAACCTCATCCCGTACAACCCGACTGGACTCTTCCAGGGCTCGTCGCGCGAGGCGATCGAGCGCTTCAAGGCAGTGCTCGACCGGGCCCGGATCCCCGCGACCGTGCGCCTCACCCGCGGCCGCGACATCGAGGCCGCCTGCGGCCAGCTGGCGGTCTCCCGCTGATGGAGCGCGTCACCGGTATCGGAGGCGTGTTCTTCCGCGCCGAGAACCCGGAGGGGCTCGTCGCGTGGTACGCAGAGCACCTCGGCCTTCCCGTGCAGGAGGACGGCTACGTCGTGTTCCCGGAGAGCCGGAACACCGTCTGGAGCCCGTTCGCACAGGACACCGACTACTGGCCCCGCGACAAGCAGGCGATGGTGAACTTCACGGTCTCCGACCTGGACGCAATCCTCGAGCAGCTGCGCGCTGCGGGCATCGAAATCGACGACCGGATCGAGGAGATCGAGTTCGGCCGCTTCGGCTGGGGAATCGACCCGGAGGGAAATCGGTTCGAGCTCTGGGAGCCCCGGAGCAGCTAGCCGTCCGCGCCAGCAGCTGCGGGCTCGAGCGGGCTCGGCCGCGTACGCAGGACGCGCGCCGTCCACTTCGGCAGCCACCAGTTCCAGCGGCCGAGCAGCATCATCGTCGAGGGCACGAGCAGCGCGCGAATCACCGTCGCGTCGAAGACGATCCCTGCCGAGAGCCCGATCGCGAACTGCTTGATGTCCGGGCCGGGACTCGTCGAGAGGGAGAAGAACGCGAACATCAGCACGAGCGCGGCGCTCGTCACGAGCTTGCCGGTGCGGGCGAGGCCGAGCTCGATCGCACGCGGCGTGTCGTGGAGGTCGTCGTAGACCTCGCGCATGCGCGTGATCATGAACACCTCGTAGTCCATCGAGATCCCGTACAGGAACGCGAAGATCATGAGCGGGATCCACGAGATGACGGCGTCCGTCGCCTGGACGTCCCAGATCGCGTCCGAGCCGTGGCCGTCCTGGAAGATGAAGACGACGATCCCGTACGCGGCGCCGAGCGAGACGAGGTTCAGGATCACCGCCTTCAGCGGCAGCACCACCGAGCGGAAAGCGCGCATCAGCAGTACGAAGGTCAGGATCAGGACGAACAGGAGCACGTACGGGAACTTCCCGTAGACCGCGCTGACGAAGTCTCTCGCCTCGGGTGCTGCGCCACCGAGAGTCAGCGTCGTCCCGCTCCCGAGCTCCGACGAAGCCGCCGGGAGGACGTCGTCGCGGAGATGCGCGATCGTCTTCTTCGCCGTTCTCGAGCTCCCGTCATCGTTCCCGAACGCCTCGACGAGGCCGATTCTCTGCTGACGCCACGAGGGCGGTGCGGCGGCGCCGTAGATGCCCGCCGCGCGTCCCACCGCGGTCGTGACACGCGCCAGGCGCTCGCTGCCGACGTCACCCTCGGCGACGACGACGTACGGGAGGTAGACGCCGTCGGGGATGCCGGAGGCGGTGATCGCGTCCCGCCCCGCCTCGGCGTCGCCCGACCCGGGCTCCTTGCGGAGCTCGGCGTCGCTCGGGTTCATGTGGAACGCCGGATAGATGACGAGCGCGACGATGACGACGCCGGCGATGAAGATCGGCAGCGGTCTCCTGGTGACAGTGTGTGCCCAGCGCGCCCAGAACCCGCGGTCCGGGCTCGGCGGGTCGACGAACCGCTTCGGCATGACCCGCACGCGGTTGATTCGCGTCCCCAGCAGCGAGAGCATCGCGGGGAGTAGCGTGATCGCCGCGATGACCGCGATGAGCGGGATCAGCATGCCGCCGATCCCGATCGAGCGGATGAAGGGGAGCGGCAGGAGGATCATGCTCAGCAGTCCGATTGCCACGGTCGAGCCGGAGACGATCACCGAGCGCCCCGCATGGGTCATCGTCTCGGCGAGGGCGTCGTCGGGCGAGCGACCCGCCGCGAGCTCCTCGCGGAAGCGGAAGATCATGAGCAGCGCGTAGTCGATCGAGACGCCGAGCCCCACGAGCGCGACGAGGAACTGGACGATGATCGAGACGTCCGTGACGTACGTCAGGGCGAGGACGCACGCGAACGTCGTGAGGATCGAGGCCGCCGCCATCGCGAGCGGCACGGCGATCGCGGGCAACGTCCCGAAGACGAAGAGCAGGACGATGAGGGCGCCCACCGCGCCGATGAGCGTCTCCGTGAGGACGCCCGGGCCGCTCTCGCCTCCCTGCGACTCGAAGATCGCATCCCGGCCGGTCAGGTGGCTCGTCACGCCTGCGGGCGTCGCCTCCTGAAGCGCGGCGCGCGCCTCCGCGATCGGCGGGAAGCTCGAGAACGTCGCGTTCCCCGGCGGATAGATCGTCGCGACCATCGTCTGCCGGTCGGGTGAGAGGTACATGTCGCTGTTCGTTTCGAACCACGAGCCGACGCGGCCGCCCTTGACGACCTCGGCCGTCGCGCCGATCGCGTCCTCGACCCCTTGCACCGTCGTGATGTCCTTGTCCTTCGCCGTGAGGACGACGACGAGCGGGACCTGCTCCCCGGACCCGAACGCCGCGAGCGTCCGCTGGTTCGCCTCGTACGCCGAGTAGCCGGGAATCGAGAACGACTCGAACCAGCGGTCGGAAAGCTTCGCCGCGGAGAACATCCCGACGATCGTCAGGACGATCCAGCTCGCGACGACGAGCCACCGAGCGCGGATGACCAGGCGAGCGAGGCCAGCCATGCGCGCGAGGCTACCGATCCGGCGGTGTGGCTCGGGTGACTAGATGGTGAAGCACTCAGACGCCCGCTTCGGCGGGGCTGCGCTCGCCGAAGTCGTAGCGCAGCACGGGCTGCTTGGCGGCGCGCACCTCGTCGAGCCGGCGGACCGGCCGTCCGTGCGGGGCCTCCTTCAGCACCTCCGGCGACTCGGCCGCCTCACGCGCGATCGCGAGCATCGCGTCGACGAACTCGTCCAGCCGCTCCTTCGGCTCGGTCTCGGTCGGCTCGATCATGAGCGCCTCGGGCACAACGAGCGGGAAGTAGACGGTCGGCGGGTGGATGCCGTAGTCCATGAGCCGCTTCGCGACGTCGAGCGCGGTGATCCCATGCTCGCGCTTGAGATTCCGGGCCGAGAGCACGAACTCGTGCATGCAGTGCCGGTCGTAGGGCAGGTCGTAGGCATGGCGAAGCCGGGCAAGCAGGTAGTTGGCGTTCAGCACCGCTGCCTCGGACATCTCGCGCAGCTCGGGGCCGTACGCGCGCATGAAGGCGTAGGAGCGGACGAAGACGCCGAACGGTCCCGCGAAGCCGCGGACACGACCGATCGACTTCGGCCGGTCGTGGTCGAGCCGGTAGGCGTCGCCGTCGCGCGCGACGACCGGGGCCGGCAGGTACGGCTCGATCGAGTCGCGGACCGCGACCGGCCCCCCGCCGGGCCCGCCCCCGCCGTGCGGCTGCGAGAAGGTCTTGTGCAGGTTGTAGTGGACGATGTCGAAGCCCATGTCGCCCGGGCGGGAGATCCCGACGACGGCGTTCAGGTTCGCGCCGTCGTAGTAGAGGAGCGCACCGGCGCCGTGGAAGATCTCCGCGACCTCCTTGATCCCCTCGTCGAAGAGGCCGAGCGTCGAGGGGTTCGTGAGCATGAGACCCGCGGTACGCTCGTTCACCTTCTCGCGCAGATCGGCCAGGTCGAGGTTGCCCCGCGCGTCGGTCCCGACCTTCTCGAGGCTGTACCCGGCCATGGACACGCTTGCCGGGTTCGTGCCGTGCGCGGTGTCCGCGGTGATGATCGTGTCGCGCTCCTCGCCGCGGTCGGCGAAGTAGGCCCGCATGAGCATGAGGCCGGTCAGCTCGCCTTGCGACCCGGCGGCCGGCTGCAGCGTGACGGCCCGCAGCCCCGCGATCTCGGCCAGCATCTCCTGAAGCCGCCACATGAGCTCGAGAGCGCCCTGGGCGTCCTCGTCCTCCGTGTGCGGGTGGAGGTCGCGGAAGCCCGGCAGCGAGGCGAGCCGCTCGTGGACGCGCGGGTTGTGCTTCATCGTGCAGGAGCCGAGCGGATAGAAGCCGGTGTCGACGCCGAACGTGCGGTCCGCGAGCGCCGTGAAGTGACGCACGATCTCCGGCTCCGCGAGCTCAGGCAGACGCGGCGCGCGGGAGCGACGGAGCGAAGCGGGGAGCTCGGGCACGGGAAGGTCGGGCCGCGGCGGGATGCCGGCCCGGCGTCCGGGGCGAGAGCGCTCGAAGATGAGCGGCGCGTCGCGCCACGCCCGTCCGGGCTCGCTCGTCACCTACATACCTCCTCGAGCACCGAGGCGAGCCGGTCGACGTCCTCCACCGTCTTCTTCTCCGTCACCGCGACGAGCAGGACGTCGTCCATGCCCTCGTAGTCGCGGCCGAGCGCGTAGCCGGGGTTGACGCCGTGCGCGCGCGCACGGCGGATGACTTCCCGCGCCGGAAGCGGCGTGCGGAAGGCGATCTCCTTGAAAGATTGGTACTCGAAGGCCAGCTCGAGCGGGACGCGCTCGCGCACGTACTGCGAGAGCGCGAGGCAGCTCTCCCCGACCTCCCGGAGGCCCTCCGGCCCGAGCCACGACAGCGTCGCGAGCCCAGCGAGCGCGAGCAAGGTCTGGTTCGTCGTGATGTTCGAGGTCGCCTTCTCGCGACGGATGTGCTGCTCGCGTGTCTGGAGCGTGAGCACGAAGGCGCGCCGTCCGTCCGCGTCGACCGTCTCGCCGACGATGCGCCCGGGCATGCGCCGGACATAGTCGCTGCGCGAGGCAAGGAATCCGTAGTGCGGTCCGCCGAACGAGGGCCAGTTGCCCGCTGACTGCCCCTCGCCGAGGGCGATCGCGCAGCCGTACGCGCCCGGCGCCTCGAGCACGCCGAGCGACATGAGGTCGACGTGCGCAACGGACAGCGCGCCGGCCTCGTTCGCGGCAGCCGCCAGCGCGGGAGCGTCCTCGAGGCAGCCGAGGAAGTTCGGCTGCTGGAAGAAGAACGCGGCCGCATCCGCAGCGGCTGCGCCGAGCTCGTCCGCATCGAGAACACCGCCGCGGTGCGGAACCTCGACGACCTCGAACCCGAACCCGGGCGCGTACGTCTTCACGACCTGCCGCACCTGGGGGTTGAGCGTCTCGGCCAGGACGACCTTGCGTCGGTCGCTCACGTGCTTCGCCACGAAGCACGCGTCCGCGGCGACGGTCGTCCCGTCGTAACCCGACGCGTTCGACACGTCCATTCCGGTCAGCTCGCAGATGACCGTCTGGTACTCGAAGATCGCCTGCAGGGTCCCCTGGCTCATCTCGGGCTGGTACGGCGTGTACGCAGTGAGGAACTCGCCCCGGGAGAGGACGACGTCGGCGACGGACGGCACGTAGTGGTCGTAGATGCCCGCGCCGACGAACGACAACTGGGCACCCGTGTGGACGTTTTTCGCCGCGAGCTCCTCCAGGTGGCGGACAAGGTCCGCCTCGCCCAGGGCCGGCGGGACGTCGAGCTCGCGGCCGAAGCGAACGCCGGGCGGGATCTGCGCGAACAGCTCGTCGATCGAGGCGACGCCGATCGCGGCGAGCATCTCCGCGCGGTCGGCGTCGGTCAGGCTCAGGTACCCCATCGGCTATTGCTCGGCGACGTGTGCGCGATAGGCGTCCGAGTCCATGAGGGCGTCGACCTCCGACGGATCCGAGAGACGGATACGGATGAGCCAGCCCTCGCCGTAGGGGTCGTCGTTCACGGTCTCGGGCTCGTCGACCACCTTCACGTTCACCTCGAGCACCTCGCCGGAGAGTGGGGCGATGATGTCCGAGACGGCCTTGACCGATTCGACCTCGCCGTACGACTGGTCCTTCGTCACCGTCGCGCCCGCCTCCGGTGCCTCGTAGTGCACGAGCTCGCCGAGGGCGTCCTGCGCGAACCACGTGATCCCGAGCGTCGCCTCGCCGCCCTCGACCCGCGCCCAGTCGTGCTCAGGGTGGTAGCGAAGGTCGTCCGGATAGCTCTCTGCTGCGGGCACTAGCCCTCCTTCCGGTAGATGGGCTTCCTGACGACGCGCGCGCGTCGCGGCTTCCCGCGAACGTCGACGACGAGCTCGGTGTCCGGCGCCGCGCTCGCAGCCGGCACGTAGCCCATCCCGATCCCGACGTCGAGCATTGGCGAATGCGTCCCGGAGGTGACTTCGCCGCCGCCCTCGATGGGCATGCCCTGGCGGGGAATCGCGCGCTCCTCCATGACGAAGGGGACAAGCCTGCGCGCCGGCCCCTCGGCCTTGATCCTCCGAAGCTCGTCGACGCCGATGAACTCCGTGTCGAGCGCACACGCCCAGCCGAGGCCGGCCGAGATCGCATCGGTCGTCGGCGAGATGTCGTTTCCGTGGAGCGGGTAGCAGACCTCGAGGCGGAGCGTGTCGCGCGCGCCGAGCCCGCAGGGGGTGACGCCGCGGGCGAGGATCGCGTCCCACAGCGCCGGCGCGTCGTCGTCGGCGCAGCACAGCTCGACGCCCTGCTCGCCGGTATAGCCGGTGCGCGCGATCATCAGCTCGATCCCGTCGAGCTCACCCATCGCGTGCGTGAAGGCCGGTGCCTCGGGAAGGCCGAGCCGCTCGAGCGCCCGCGGCCCCTGGACGGCGACGAGCCCGTACTCGTCGGAGGCGTCGCGCACCTCGCAGCCGTGGGGCTCGCGGTCCCTCAGCCACGTGTACACGGCCTCGCGGTTCGACGCGTTGACGACGAGATAGAACTGTCCGTGCGCGAAGCGGTACGCGATGAGGTCGTCGATGATCCCGCCCGTCTCGTTCGTGAGCAGCGTGTACTGCGCACCGCCGTCCGCGAGCCGGTCGATGTCGTTCGAGAGCATCGCCTGCAGGAACGGCTGTGCGCTCGGCCCGTCCACGTGGATCTCGCCCATGTGCGACACGTCGAACGCGCCGGCATCCGCGCGAACGGCCTTGTGCTCGGGGATGACGCCCTCGTACTGGACGGGCATCTCGTAGCCCGCGAACGGCACGATGCGCGCCCCCAGCGCGACGTGGCGCTCGAAGAGCGGCGTCCGCTTCAGCGTCGCTTCCACGGACAGCGACTCTAACGACTGGGCGGAGCCGCCTAGCGGGGAACGTCGGCTGCGATCCGGCCGCAAAGTGGCCGGCTTTTCGCGTTCTCAGTCCTCGCGGAGGAAGCTCGGAATGTCGAGCTCGACGTCGCGGACGCTCGGGGCCTCGAACGGCGGACGTTCCGGCTCGGCCGCCACGGCCACCGGCGACTCCGCGCGTCTCCGGCGCGGTCGAGCTCCGAAGCCTGTAGCGATGGCGGTGACGCGCACGTCCTCGCCCATCGCCTCGTCGATCACCGCGCCGAAGATGACGTTCGCGTTCGAGTCCGCGGCGTTCGTCACGACCTGGGCTGCCTCGTCTACCTCCGCGAGCCCAAGGTCGGGACCGCCCGTGATGTTGAGGAGCACGCCGGTCGCGCCGTCGAGGGTCGTCTCCAGGAGTGGCGACGAGATCGCTGCGCGTGCGGCCTCCACGGCACGGTTGTCTCCGCGCGCCACGCCGATGCCCATGAGCGCCGAGCCGGCTTCGCGCATGATGGTGCGCACGTCGGCGAAGTCGAGGTTGATGAGCCCTGGGACGGTGATGAGATCGGTGATCCCCTGGACGCCCTGGCGCAGGATGTCGTCGACCATGCGGAACGCCTCGGTCACCGG
>JBKPLV010000260.1:0-6631 GCA_046731795.1 Actinomycetota bacterium
GAGTCGTCGCCTCCTGCGTCGCGGGCGAGGAGGCGGAGGCTTCGAGGTAGCGCCAGCACCGATGGTCGGAGCATGGGTTGCGGTTTGCGGGCAAACGCCAATTTCTGGCAGCGTGCCAGGCGCCGTACGACCGAAAGGAGCACTGTGGGTCGGCTCGTTGTTACCGAGTACATCTCCGTGGACGGCGTCCACCTCCTCGTCTACGAGCGGGTTGCCGGATGACGATGAAGCAGAGCGTCTCGTTGGTGACGCTGGGCGTGTCCGACTACGAGCGCGCGAAGGCGTTCTACTCCGCGCTCGGCTGGACGCCGGCCCTCGACATGCAGCAGACGGCCTTCTACCAGGCGAACGGCGTCGTGCTCGTCCTCTGGGTGCGCGAGCGCCTCGCCGAGGACTGCGGCATCGCCGACGAGGGAGCCACCTGGAGCGGTGTGGCGCTGGCCCACAACGTCGCCTCGCGCGACGAGGTCGACGCGATCGTCGACCTCGCGCGGAGGAACGGTGCGACGGTCACCCGTGAGCCCGCGGAGACCTTCTACGGCGGCTATGCCGGAGTCTTCCGCGACCCGGACGGGCACGCGTGGGAGATCGCGCACAATCCGGGCTTCGGCCTCCACGACGACGGCAGCGTGCTCCTCCCTCCGGCAGAGTCGGCGAGCCCCTAGTCCGGCGGCTCGAGCGCACTGCTCCTGGGTAGTTGCACCGAGGCCCGCAGCCCGCCGTCGGGCCGCGGCGTAAGGGTGAGGGTTCCGTCGTGCGCCTGGGTGATGCTCTTGACGATCGCGAGGCCGAGGCCGACGCCGGCGTGGTCGGTACGGATGCGCCTGTTGCCGCGCTGAAACGGCTCGGCGAGCGTCGAGACCAGCTGCGGGGTGAGCTTCTCGCCGGTGTTCTCGACAGTGAGCACGGCGCGCTCGGGCTCAGCGCTGGTCGTGACCCACACGGCGCCCTGTTCGGGCAGGTTGTGGACGATCGCGTTGTGCACGAGGTTCGTGGTCAGCTGCAGCAGGAGCGCGTGTGAGCCGAATGTGGGCGTCGTGTCGCCGGAGGTCTCGATCGCGAGTCCGCGCTCCTCTGCGAGTGGAAGGAGCGTCTCGGCCGCTTCCTCAGCCACGAGGGAGAGGTCGACCTGCTCCTCCGCGAAGGAGCGCTGGTCGGCGCGGCTGAGCAGAAGAAGTGCCTCGGTGAGGTCGATCGCGCGCGTGTTGACGGTGCGGAGGCGATCGACGAGCTCGCCGCTCCGGCCGTTGGGATCGCCGCGGGCCACGTCGAGGAGCGTCTGCGTGATCGCCAGCGGGGTGCGCAGCTCGTGGGACGCGTTGGCGGCGAATCGTTGCTGCTCGGCGACCTGTGCTTCGAGCCGTGCGAGCATCGCGTCGAAGCTGTCCGCGAGCTCGCGGAACTCGTCCTGACGTCCCTCCAACGCGATCCGGTGGGACAGCGACCCGGTCGCGGCCAGGCGCGTGGCGTCCGTGATGCGGGTCAATGGCGCGAGCATGCGGCCGGCGAGCAGCCACCCTCCCAGGAGACCGAACACCAGCAGGAACGCCAACACCGCGGCTGCCCTGGGAGCGAAGTAGTGCAGGAGGTCGGCGTGGCTGCGCACCAGGAAGATCACGCCGGGGTGCACGCCGCGCGACAGGGAGAAGTACCCGGCGACGAGCAGCACGGCACCCGCGAGCATGAGGAAGCCCGCGTAGCTGAGCGTGAGCTTGAGGCGAACACTCAACCCGGGCGCTCTATCCACCCTCGTCTCCCCCTGTCTCGATGCAGTACCCGACCCCGGGCACGGTGGCAATGATCCAGGGCTCGCCGAGCCGTTTGCGCAGTCCCGAGACGGTGATGCGGACAGCATTCGTGAACGGGTCCGCGTTCTCGTCCCAGGCGCGCGCGAGCAGCTCCTCGGCGCTGACGACACCGCCTTCGGCTGCGACGAGGACTTCGAGCACCGCGAACTGCTTCCTGGTCAGCGCGACGTAGCGGTCGTCGCGGTAGACCTCACGGCGGAAGGGATCCACTCGAAGGCCCGCGATCTCTCGGACGGGCGGCCTCGAGTGGGCGCGCCTGCGGTCGAGCGCTCTGAGCCGGAGGACGAGCTCGCGGAGCTCGAACGGCTTTGTGAGGTAGTCGTCGGCGCCCAGCTCGAAACCCGTCGCCTTGTCATCGAGCCGGTCGGCAGCGGTGAGCATCAGGATCGGCATGCCGCTGCCGGACGCGACGATGCGCTCGGCGATCTCGTCGCCCGTGGGTCCCGGAATGTCCCGGTCGAGGACGGCGATGTCGTAGGCGTTGAAGCTCAAGAGCTCCAGGGCGGCGTCGCCGTCGCCGGCGATGTCCGCCGCGATCGCTTCCAGGCGCAGCCCATCGCGGATGGCTTCTGCCATGTAGGGCTCGTCCTCGACGATCAAGACCCGCACGCTCGGATGCTACGAGCGCGCGCATGTCGTCGGCATATCGAAAACCGGATACGTGCCGGCAACACCGCGCCCTCTTGACTTGGAGGCGTGAGCTACCACGAGCCTGCACATGCGACCTATCGGCGTCCCACACGAGCGACGAGGCATCGGACGCGGATCCGCTGGAGCCGGGTCGCCAGCCTGTTCGTCGTCGCGGCGGCGACCGCGGTAGCGGCCGGCTACCAGTCGTTTGCATCGTCCTCGCCGGACGCCGCACCCGTCGGATCCCGGAGCGAGCATCGTGGCGCGCTCAGGGTGCCCAGCGCGGTGTGGCCGGCCTCTGGCCAGGCCGCCGTCCAGGTCGGACACTCGCCCGTCCAGGCCGGTCCGAACCAGCACGCGGCTCCGATCGCCAGCGTCGCGAAGGTGATGACGGCCTATCTCGTGCTCCGTGACCACCCGCTCCTGCCCGGCCAGGCGGGCCCGACGATCACGCTCACCACCGCGGATGTCGCCGACACCGAGCGCCGCCGCCAGCATGACGAGTCGGTCGTGCCTGTCGCCGCCGGAGAGGAGCTGACCGAGCTGCAGGCGCTGCAGGCGCTGCTCCTGCCGTCGGCGAACAACGTCGCCGCGGTTCTGGCGCGCTGGGACGCCGGCTCGGTGGGCCGGTTCGTTGCCCGGATGAACGCCACCGCACGGTCGCTGGGCATGCGGCACACGCGCTACACCGATCCGAGCGGCTACGACGACGCGACCGTGTCGACTGCGGCCGACCAGGTGCGCCTTGTCGATCGGGCCATGAGCCTGCCGGTGTTCGCTGGCATCGTCGCCACGCAGAGCGCGTGGCTGCCGGTGGCCGGGACAGTGCACAACACCAACGCATTGCTCGGCCGCGACGGGTTCGTCGGCGTCAAGACCGGCTCGACCGACGCGGCCGGCGGCTGCTTCGCCTTCCGGGCGATCCGCTCGGTCAAGGGCAAGCGGACGACGATCACCGGCGTCGTGCTCGGCCAGCGCGGGCACGCGGGAGCTTTCGCCGAGGCCGACGCCATGGTCGATCGCATCGCCGGCCAGGCACTGCGCCAACTGTCGCCCAACCGCACCATGCCGCCACGAATGGGGAGGACACCATGAGGAGAGCATCGTGGCCGCTGGCCGCCCTTGCGGTGCTCGCCGTGCTCGTCGCGGGCTGTTCGAGCACGACCGGCGACACCGGCAGCAGCAGCAGCAGCGGCAGCACCGCCGACTCGACTCACGACAAGGCGGTGAAGTTCGCCGAGTGCATGCGCGGCAACGGGGTCGGCGCGTTTCCGGACCCGGACGCGACGGGCTCGCTGACCATCGATGCGATCGCGAACGGCTCGTCGCTGGACACGAGCTCTGCGGCGTTCGAGCAGGCCTTGACCGCGTGCAAGGACCTGGAGCCGCCGGGGTTCACGGGCCACGAGCGGAGTCCCGAGCAGCAGAAGGTGGCCCTCAAGTTTGCCCAGTGCATGCGCGACAACGGCGTGAAGGACTTCCCGGACCCCGGCCCGGATGACCCCATCATCGACACCAATCGGATCCCGTCCGCTAACCAGCCCGGTGGGATGAGCATCCTCGACGCCGCGACGGGGAAGTGTGAGAGCTTTTTGGCGGGAGCGGGGGTGACGGGGGGCCGCCAGTGATGGGGAAGCGATTCGCGCTGGCCGCAGCGGCGGTCGTGGTCACCGTGACCGTGATCGGCGGCGTGGTCGCCATGTCCAGTGCCAAGTCGGCGACCCCGGCTGCGCAGGAGCCGCCGGCGATTACCGCGACCGTCGAGCGCGGGCGGCTCTCGGACATGGTCTCCCAGTACGCGACACTGACGTATCGGGGGCGGCCGGACGGTTCGCCGTACCCGGTGATCAACCAGGCCCGCGGGACGTACACCGAGCTGCCTCACGAAGGCGAAAGGGTCGGCTGCGGTGACGTGCTCTATCGGGTGAACGACCACCCGGTGCTGCTGCTGTGCGGCTCGACGCCGGCGTACCGGTCGCTGTCGCAGGGCGTCAGCGGACACGACGTCAGCGAGCTCAACGCCAACCTGGTGGACCTCGGGTATGCGACGAGGGCGCAGCTCGACCCGTCCTCCCATGACTTCGGCTCCGCGACGGCCTCCGCGCTCGAGAAGCTGCAGTCCGAGCTCGGTGAGGATCGGACCGGAGCCCTGGCTCTCGGCCGGGCCGTGTTCCTGCCCGAGTCTCTGCGGATCGCCGACGTGGCCGGCGAGCTCGGTGGAGCTGCCCGCCCGGGCACACACGTCCTCTTCGCCACCTCCGGCACGCTCGAGGTGCAGGTGAACCTCGATCCGTCGCAGCAGGATGAGGTGAAGAAGGGCGACCGCGCGCGGATCATGCTGCCGGGCAACGAGCCGGTGACCGGAACGGTGGACCGGTTGGGGAGAGTGGCCGAGCTCCCAGCCGGGCAGGACAATGCCGGCGGCGCGACCTTCCCGGCGTTCATCAGCCTCGCTCACCCGACAAAGGCACGCGGGCTCGACAGCGCCCCAGTCCGGGTCGAGATCACGACCAGAGGAGTGGAGAGCGTCCTCAGCGTCCCGGTGACGGCGATCGTCGGGCGCTCCGGCGGCGGGTTCGCGGTCGAGGTCGTGCGTGCCGGCGGGGCGCGGGAGCTGGTCGCCGTGAAGCCGGGCCTGTTCGACAGCGCGGCCGGACGCGTCGAGGTCGAGGGCGAGCTTCGCGAAGGTGCTCGCGTGGTGGTGCCGTCGCCATGAGCAATGCAGCTCTCGAGCTCGACGGGGTGACCAAGGTCTACGGCGAGGAGCCGCCCGTGCCCGCACTCAGGGGAGTGACGTTCTCCGTACGGTCCGGGGAGCTGGTGGCGATCGTCGGGCCTTCCGGCTCGGGCAAGTCGACGCTCCTGCACGTCATCGGGACGCTCGAGCGGCCCGACACAGGGCGAGTCGCGGTCGGCGGCCTCGACATCAGCGAGCTCTCCGACCGAGAGCTCGCGACGCTCCGTGCCACCCGGATCGGGTTCGTCTTCCAGCAGTTCTTCCTCGCCGAGCACCAAACGCTGGTCGAGAACGTTGCCGACGGGCTCCTCTACGCGGGCGTCGCAGCCCGCGAGCGGCGTCGGCAGGCCTCCGACGTGCTCGCCGCCGTCGGTCTCGGCGACCGGCTCACCGCGCGGCCCACCCACCTCTCCGGCGGACAGCGCCAGCGCGTCGCAATCGCGAGAGCACTCGTCGGACAGCCGGCGCTCGTGCTCGCCGACGAGCCCACCGGCAACCTCGACAGCTCGACCGGAGAGCAGATCATCGGCCTGATCGAGGAGCTCAACCGGCAGGGCGCCACCATCGTCCTCATCACGCACGACCACGAGATCGCCAGCCGCTTCCCGCGCCAGATCGCGCTTCGCGACGGCATCGTCGTCGAAGACGCCAGCCGAGCATGAGCGGCGCCGCCCTCACCCCCAGCCGGCTCGGCCCGGCCGATCTCGCTCGCCTCGCCAGCGTCGTCGTGCGTACCCGCCGGGTACGCGCGGCACTCTCGTCGCTCGGGGTCGCGATCGGCGTCGCCGCCATCGTCGCCGTGCTCGGTCTCTCTGCCTCCTCCCAGGCCGGGCTGATCGCGGAGATCGACCGGCTAGGCACGAACCTCCTGACCGTCGAGGCTGGAGAGAGGCTCACCGGGGGGCCGGCGCAGCTGCCCCGCGAGGCGCCCGCGCGGCTCACGCTCCTCGACGACGTCCAACTGGTGGCGGACACGGCCCTCGTGAAGGGCAGGTACGTCTACCGGAGCCCGCTCATCCCGGTGGGCGAGACCGGAGGCCTCCAGGTGCGCGCCACCAGCCTGAACCTGCTGTCCGCGCTCGGCACCGGTGTCGTACGCGGCGACTGGCTCAACGAGGGAACGGCGCGCCTGCCCGTCGCCGTGCTCGGTTCGGGCGCCGCAGCACGGCTGGGCATCGACCGTGTCTCCCCCGGGAAGCGGATCTGGCTCGGCGGCCAGTGGTTCGA
The DNA here is from genome assembly GCA_046731795.1 of Actinomycetota bacterium. Classification (GTDB taxonomy): domain Bacteria; phylum Actinomycetota; class Thermoleophilia; order Gaiellales; family Gaiellaceae; genus GMQP-bins7. The sequence goes on from JBKPLV010000260.1 coordinate 6,403, forward strand.
CGTCGCGGGCATCCTGGAGCCCTCGCCGCTGACGCCGGAGATCGACGACAGCGCCTTGATCGGCTATCCGGCGGCCCGGAGGTATCTCGACTATCTCGGCATCGCCCGCGGCAGGCGCGAAGACGGCCCGCCGAGCACGATCTACGTGCGCGCCGCCACCGGCCACGAGGCCGCGGTGCAACCGCTGCTCGCGCCGACGGCCAACCCAGAGGCGCCGTACGAGACGACC
>JBKPLV010000261.1:0-6815 GCA_046731795.1 Actinomycetota bacterium
GATCTGGCCTGACCGCCTCGCCCGTATGGACGACCTGCTCGCTTCTGATCCTTCTGCCTGAGGAGACGACATGCCCCTGACCAACGTCAGCAACGACCCGGCCGCGAAGACCGTCACGTTGACCGCCGAGTTCGACGCCCCGGGTCGAACGTGCGTGGCAGCTCTACGCCGACCCCCGTCAGCTCGAGCGGTGGTGGAACCCGCCCGGCTACCCGCTCACCATCACCGATCACAACCTGTCCGTGGGCGGGATGGTGCGCGCTCACGTAACCACGCCGGACGGGCAGAAGGCCCACGTCTACTGGCGGATCACCGCCGTCGACGCGCCGCGCAGCATGGAGTGGGAGGACGGCTTCCTCGATGACCAGCTCGAGCCCAACCCGGCCATCCCGCCGACGACGATGCACCTGACGCTCGCCGACCGCGAAGGCGGCGGCACGCTCATGACGATCGTCGTCAGCTTCCTGTCGGTGGAGTCCATGCAGGATTACCTCGACATGGACATCGAGGAGCAGATGCGCGTGACGTTCGGCCAGGCCGACGCGCTCCTGGTCAGCTGAACTTCGTCCGCGCCCGGTCCTGGAGCCGCCGTCGAGGTAGAGCGCGACCTTCTCGTTGTAAAAGCACGCGAGGCCGGCCGCAACGGCCGGACGGACGCATTCGAGCGGGCCGGTTCTGACCCGAACAGGCTCAGTGTTCGCATGGTCCAGCGTTCGGGAGCTGTCATCCGATCGGGACGAGCGGGTTGGGCTGAAGCCTCACCCTCATGCAAAGACGCGGCGGCGCGCGCAGGGTGAGGCTTCAGCCTCACCCGCAGTTTCGGCGTGAGGCCGCATGCGTGGGCGAGCGTCCTCTCGCCTGAGCGGGCCTTCGACATGAGCGGGACGAGCAATTCGACCGCCTCTCTACGAGGAGCGGGTTTACCTCTCCAGCGGAGACGCCACAGCACGCTGGATCGCTGTTCCGACCAGGGATTCGGGCCGCAAAGCTGGAGCATTTATGGAGCCAAGCGGTCGCAACCAGTCGCAACTGGTGGCGAAGGGCAAGGCCGCGAAAACGGCTCCAACAAGCGAAAACCCTTGCCGTGGGTTGCGACTGGTCGCCAACCGGAGCGCATGGTAAGGGTGCACCCCCTCTAAGAAAGGGAGGGGGTCGCCTCTCTGGCTCCGCAAGAAGCGCCAAGTCCTGCGAACCCGAAGGCCCACAGGACTTGACGCGGTGACTCTTCCAGACCGGGATCCGACGGTCAAGCTGGGCTATGCCGGCTTGATGGCTGCCATGGCTTCGTCGAGCAGGTCGCCGAACGGTCGCGCGTCGTTTGAGTCGACCCAGGTGGTCTTCGCGGCGATGAGGCAGGAGAGCGCGGCGCCGACGATCGCCGCTGCCCGTAGGTCGGTGGAGTCCTGCTGCCCTATGCGTTCGCGGACGATGTCGACAAGCTGCGCTTGTGTCCGCGACACCCGCTCCAGTTGACCGGCGGTGAGGTCGGGCTTGCTCTGGATGATCCGTTCCATCGCCACGCTGCGCGTCGCGTCCGGATCGTCGGCGAAGTAGTCGACGACGATGTCGAAGGCGCGCCGCAGTGCTAGCCAGACCCTTTCGTCGGGTGGGCGGGCGGCGAGAGCCTCGGCGAGCCTGTCGCCGAGGATCTCGTACTTGCCGCGCGCGAGCCACGGCGACGCTTCCCCCGCGAGCGCCGTGCCGGGGCTCTGCGTCCACGAGTGACGAAGATTCGTATCCGACCCAAGCGCGGTCACGTGGGTGGGTCGCCGATGCCGGCAGCTCGCGCGACGAGCCGTGCTTCCGCCCGGTCGGCGACCTGGAGCTTGGCGAGGATCCCGGAGACGTAGTTGCGAACCGTCTTCTGGCTGAGGAAGAGCTTTGCCGCGATCTCCGCGTTCGTGCGCCGCTCGGCGAGTAGCTGGAGCACTTCGACCTCGCGTTCGGTGAGCTGCGGGAAGGCGTCGGCGGGATCGGCAGCCGGCGAAGTCGTGAGGTAGCCCTGTAGGCGCTCGGCGATCGTGGGCCCGAGGATGGCTTCGCCGTTAGCGACGGCCCGGATCGCGCGGAGCGTCTCTGCCTGAAGCGCGCCTTTCAGCTGGTAGCCGTGCGCTCCGGCGCGGAGTGCGGCGAAGACGGCCTCGTCGTCCTCGTGCATCGTCATGACGAGAACGTGGACGTCCTCTGTTGTCTCGAGGATGCGACGCGTCGCTTCGATTCCGTTCAAACCCGGCATGTTGAGATCCATGACGACGACGTCGGGACGGGCCGATCGGGCGAGTTCGATCGACTCCTCACCGGTCGTCGCCTCGCCCACGACCTCGATGTCCGCGACCGACTCGAGCAGCGAGCGTAGACCGCCGCGGAAGAGCGGATGATCGTCGGCGATCAGAACGCGGATGCGATCGCTCACGTCACGAACTCCCCCGGAGCTTGACGTGGCAGTCGCGCCGCGACCGTCGTGCCGCGCCCAGGTCTCGAGGTGATCTCGCAGGCCCCTCCGAGCTCGGCGGCCCGCTCTCGCATCGCCTGCAGCCCGACCCCGATGCGGTGCCCCGAGAATCCGCGTCCGTCGTCGGCGACCTCGAGCAGGAGCGCTCTGGGCTCGAGCGAGAGTCGGACCGCGCACTTGCGGGCTCGAGCGTGCCGCGCGACGTTTGTGAGCGCCTCCTGCACGATCCGATAGGCCGCAACTTCAACCGCCGCCCCAAGCGGAGGGAGGGGGTCCGGCGCCTCGAGGTCGACTCGAGTTCCGCGCGACGCGAGTCCGCGCAGGGAGGCGACGAGTCCGAGCTCGTCGAGTGCGGGTGGGCGCAGCCCGTAGATCAGTCGCCGGACGTCGCCGATCATCGTCTGCACCTGGTCGGTCGCGGACGAGAGCAAGTCGTCGGCACGCGCGAGATCCGAGTCGGCGACGTTTCGCACCGCGTCGAGTGTGAACGTGAGTCCCGCAAGCGCCGGCCCGAGGCCGTCGTGCAGATCGCGTCGGATCCGGCGCCGCTCCTCCTCACGCAGCTCGACCAGACGACGGCGAGCCGTCTGCAGCTCCTCGGTGAGGCCGACCGCGTGCACCGCCGCGGCGACCTGCGGCGCGAGGTCGGCAAGGAGGCGACGGTCGGTTTCGCGCAGCCGCTCGCCCGCTCGCGGCGCGAGCAAGAGCTCTCCGACACCGATCCCGTTGTGCAGCAGCGGAACTCCGAGCGGTGCCGCGTCTGGCATGCCGAACACCGCCGCCACGGCACCCGGCCCGTCCTTAGGACCGTTGGCCGAAGTGCGCGTGACCGCGACGTAGCTCAGCCGGAGCGTGTGGCCGATCGTCTCGACGACGGTGGGCAGAACGGCATCCGGCTCGAGCGAGGTCTCGAGCCGGCGCCCGAGGCGTGCCAGTGCAGCGTAAGGATCGTCACGCTCGCCGTACATCAGCCCGTTGACGAACCGCTGCACCCGCTCGCGCGCCGGCTGGAAGCAGACGGCGACAAGTCCCGTGACGGCAAGCGAGAGAAGCAGATCGCTCCCTTCGGAAAGCGTCTGTCCGACTAGGCCGACGCCGGCGACATAGCTCACGAACACGGCCAGTGTCATCGTGCCGTAGACGAGAGCTCGGTTGACGACCAGGTCGATCTCGTAGAGCCGGTACTTGAGGATCGCGATGGCGGTCCCGAGAGGAAGCGCGAGCTGGGCAACCCCGTACAGGACGAAGGCGTACGGGAAAAGGCCCCAGGTGAGGATTCCGAGTGCGCCGAGGCCGACCGCGAGACCGAGCGAAAGTCCCACCCAGCGCAACTGCTGTCGCTCGTCGCCGAACGAGTGCCGATAACGCAGCACGAAGCAGGCGAAGGACGCGACCAGGCCTGCGACCATCAGCCCAGCGCCAACCGCGATCGCGACGTGAGCCACCGTTACGTCGAGCGCCAGCGGGTTGTCGATCGGCGCCTCGGAGACGAGCTCGAAGGTCGGCGAGCCGGAGAGACCGAACGACGCCAGCAGCGTGCCCCCGACGGCGGCGACCGCGGCCGCTCGCCAGCGTGCGGAGAGCAGCCTGCCGTCCGGCACGAGGAACAGGACCAGGGCCACCGGCAGCACCATCCCGGGTAGCCAAAGCCAGCTGTCGATCCACGCCGCCACTCGTCCTCCGGGGACGGAGCCGGGGTCCGTGACGAGCGCTTCGACGGCATACGCGTAGGCGAACCCTCCGACCGACCAGACGAGCGCCGACCCCGCCAGCACCCATGAGATCGGGTGCGACGGCTTGCGCGTCGTCATCAGAACGCCGAGGAGAGCTAGGGCTGCTGTGTCGAGCACGTAGAGGAGCTGCTGGTACGAGCTCGTGCGCACGTCGAGGACGAGCCCTACCGACAGCAGCAAGGAGGTCACTGCGAACAGCGCCCACCCGAGTGTTGCCGATCCCCGGAGACGTGATGTCGCCGGTGCGACTGATGCGACGCCGGCCGTCGCCTCCATCAGACGTTCTCCCCACAGTGGGTCATGCGCCGAGAGTAGACCGCTGCGGTCGGAGGGGCCAGCGCCGCGACGTGATTCGTGACGGCAGTCGGGACAAATCCGGGACACCGCCCCCTAGCCCCGGGACGCAACACGTTCCTAGCCTGCAACGCAATCGACGCAGCGAACGCCGCCGCACGGTGATCCACCCCCAAAGAGAGGAACCCGCATGGAGTCCAACCGGTTCGATCGCTTCCTGCCGCTCGCCGGAGTGTTGGCTGGGCTGTTGCTCGCCGCCGGCCTCGCTTTGACGTACAGCATTCCGAACAGCGAGACCTCATTCGACGAGACGTTTTCGTGGTGGCAGGACAACCGGGGCGAGCACCAAATCTCCGGGCTCCTGCTCGCGCCCCTGGTCGCGCTCATGCTCATCTTCTTCGGGGCGGGGCTGCAGCGAAGCCTTCGAAGCAACGACCGCGACTCCGGGCACGGATCGGTCGCGTTCGGCGGCGCAATCCTCGGCGCTGCAGGGTTCGCACTCATCGGGATGCTCGAAGGTGCAGCGGCGAATGCAGCACACGAGGGCCATCAGGAATCGGTCTACGCGCTCAGCCAACTCCATTCCTACGACTGGCTGGCGTTCAACGCCTGCTGGGCAGCCGTACTGCTTGCAACGGGCCTCGGCGCGCGCCGTAATGGAATGCTGCCAACCCCACTCGTCTGGGCCACGATCGTCATCGGTGCATCACAGTTGACGCCAGTCGGTTTCCTCGGCTCTCTCCTCATCCCCCCGTGGCTCATCGTGGTGGGACTCTGGCTCAGCCGGCGCAAGACCACTTCACCGCAACCGACAAGGGCCACATCACCAGAACCAGTCATGAGCTGACCAACAACGGTCCATCCCGCTACCAGGAAATATCGGCCCCGGAACACGCCGGCAAAGGGAGCACGCGATCGCACGGTCGGAGCCCACCGAATACCTCTGTTCTCACGGCACGCGACCACCGTCAACGAAAGCGCGAAACGAGTAAGGGCCCGGCAAAGCCGGGCCCTTCGTCGAATGCGGTGCGGTCGAGTTACGCTGCTGCGAGAACGCGGTCGCTGCTGCGAGCAACGATCTTGCCGCTCGTGATCTTGGGCTCGTTGGGGAGAATCGTGTCGAGCTTCTCCTCGCGGATCCACGCGGTGACGAGCTTCGTCGACTCCATGCCCTGCTCAGGCGTCTCGAAGAGACCGAGCGAGGTGAAGACGCCGTTGCCGGCATCGATCAGGTAGTAGCCCTTGAAGCCAGGCAGCTTGGTGAGCTTCGGCATGAGGGTCTCGTTGACCTTGCTCGTGAGCTCGGTCGTGCGGTTGTGGTCCACACCTTCATAGCGGCGAATGGTCGCGAACATATGCTGCTCCTTCGTTCCTCTCAGGACAGGAGAGTCCGAACGAACTCCCTGCTGCGCTCAGGTCGATGCGACAGTCGAAGAGCAACCTGCGAAGCCTCGACGGCTTCAAAGACAACCAACGCGCTCATCCACCATAGCTGCGAAGTGGACGCACTGTGTTGCGTTGCAAAGATGCCGCTCGCGCGATCCCGAGCGGCTACTGAGACGCGCCGCCTCCCGTTTCGCACTCGGCGAGAGACGCTGGCTAGATCGACCGTTCCGGCCCGCGGGAGTGTCGCTGCCCGCCGTCAGGCATCAGGACTGTCTGCTGCAGCGCCCGGGTCGGACGCACGGGGGAACCTCAGTGTCCTTAGCGTGAGCAGGATCGCCACGAAGCCCAAAATGAGGTTCACACAGGTGAGGGTTAGTTTCATGCCGACGCTGAAGGCCACGAGCGCCGAGCGCGATGCGCCACCGCGGAGGGTGTAGACGAGGAGCGCTTGCTGTGTCCCGATCCCACCGGGGCTGATGGGTACGACGGTCGCAAGACTCTCCGCCGCCTGCACGAGTAGCACGTTGCGGGCTGTCTGCTCGATCCGAAACGCGCCGAGCATGAACCAGATCGTCGCGAGGCGAAGCGCCCACTCGGCGAGCTGCCAGGCGACCACGGTGCGAAGCCACCGAGCAGGTGTTCGGACGACCGTGAATGCCTGGCGGACACGCTGCCTGAACTCGGCGACGTTGGCTCGGATCCAGACAGCGAGGGCGATGACGCCGAAGATCAGGACGAGGAGCGCGGCCTCGGCGACGGTTCCGTGCCGGAGGAACCACGCGAAGTCGAAGCTCGGCAAGTACGGAAGGACGTCGAGGCTCGGCAAGACGCCCTGCGTCACGGCCCAGGAGAAGAGCGCAGCCACGCAGAGCGCATCCACGACCGCCAGCACGAGGCTCGAGCTGACAAGGGTCGTATAGGTCGACCCTTTGATCGCACGATGCGCCATC
>JBKPLV010000262.1:0-30960 GCA_046731795.1 Actinomycetota bacterium
GGCCACGCTGCCGGAAGGCGTGGTCCTCCGCAGAGGGGCCAAGGGCGCGGAGGTGAGGCAGGTACAGGAGGCGCTGGTCGCGCTCGGGTACTCGACAACCATCGACGGGAAGTTCGGGCCGGCGACCGCGCAGGCCGTCAAGTCTTTCCAGGCGTCCTCAGGCCTCACCGACGACGGCGTCGTCGGGCCGGCGACGCTGTCGGCTCTCTCGGCGGCGGTCAACGGGGGGTAGCGTCTCGCACACGCTCGCCCCTCGGCGCGTGCCGCTCGTCAGGCCCCACGTCCTCGGTCGCAGCCGCTGCAGGGGGTGGGCTGCGGTTGGCTGGATACCTATCCGTGAGCAGGAGGCCAGCCGCCCTCGGGCTCGCTCCAGACGTCAGTTCTCTTGATCCGATATGGCGCCGCGACACTCGAACGTGCGGGGGTCGCCTCCTGCGCTCTCGCGACTAGCGGATACCCGTGTCGATATCGAGGTTGACGACTCGAAAGCGGGCGGCGAACACGAGAACGGTGTGAGGCTCTATCCCTGAGCCGATCCGCGGGACAGTCGCCGTACGAACGCTCCACCAACCGGTAGACAAGGCGACGCGGTAGTGCCCGACGCTGTCTGTTTGCGTCCTGACGCTTCTCCCGCGCCTTGAGAACACGAGCGGCGTGTTCTTGGCGGGAGCCGAACAGGGAATGCCCTCTCTACATACCGGTGTGATCGGAGAGCGGGTGACAACTCCGCGAAGCCCACTCGGGGTGATGGCATGGGTAGAAGGCGCGCCGAGGGCTGCTGGCACCAGTGCCAAGATCAGCAATGCGCACTTCGCGAGCATGTGGTCTCAGTGTGACGTACGCCGCCAGTGCCCGGCCAGTGCCGGAGCGCAGGCAGCGTGAAAGGGCCCAAGGTTGGACCTAGGGTTCAAACCCCCAGCCGCTCGTCGTCCGATCAGCTGGTCGGCGTCACCGCGAACAACCACGTCCTCCAGGCCGACGATGAGGTCGACCCGTTCGCGAGGTTGTACTGATTGCCGAGCCAGACCTTGCCGACTGTTCCGGCGGCCGCTGGGTCGGGGCTCGCCCCGGAATAGTCGCCCCAGCGACAGGTGCCGGTGTCGCTGCAACTGAAGTCGACATTCGGACCCTTCGCCTGGACGAGATTCTTGAGCGTTGACTGGGTCCCGCCTGCCGTCTTCGACAAGAACTGGATGGCTGGGTATGTGCTCCCCGACGAGGTGCTCACGCTCATCGCCATGCTGCTGCCGAAGGACGCGCTGCTGCCGTTGTTTGCTCGGTCGGGCGAGACGGCACCGTTCCAGATGAAGAGCGAGGAGTCGGAGGCACTGCCCGACGCGAGGGGCGCAGTCGCGTTGGGGTCGAGCTCGTACCAGCGCTCCTCGACGCCGGCTCCGCCGAATACAGCGTGGGCGGTCCAGAGCGCGAGCTTGCTCCCGTTCGCCGGATCGACCGCGGCCACGGCTGCCTCGAAGCGGCCGTCGAGGGTGTCGAGGAGGTAGGAGCTTCCCTTCTGCGGCGCGCTCGAGGGCATCGAGTAGGAGGGGACAGTCACTGAGGTCGGCCCCTCGAGCCTGGGTATCGGCCTGCCGCTCGAGTCGACGCCGTTCGTCGAGACCCTGTACACGGACACGAAGTTGGCGGAGGGAACGACCGACAGGTCTGCGTTGGCGACGATGTACCCAAAGCCGTTAGCGTCGTCCACGAGGTTGGCGGGCACGGGTGTGGCCGCCAAGCTCGAGTCAGCGTTGTGGAGGGCGCTGAACGTGTACGCAAGGAGGGTGCTCGTGGAGGCGCAGGTCGAGCCCGCCGGCGGCTTGTTCACGGTCGCGAACGAGGAGCCCGAATAGGTGCTCGCAAAGTCCGAGAAGAGGTTGTAGCCATAGAGGAGGAAGTCGGCGGAGTCGCCGAGCTTCGGGTAGTCCGGCAGGTCGCTGCCGAAGGAGAGGTAGTACTTGCAGAAGTCGCTCGAGCTCGTTGGGGTGGCCGTCTTGCTCCACCCAAACGCGAGCCCGTTGTCGGACAGGAAAGCGTCGTAGTAGACCGCGGAGTAGTAGAAGCGCTGCGTCTTGGCGTCCCACATCATCTGCGGGTCGCTCAGGCTATAGCCGAAGAGACCGCCGGAAATACCTGTGAGCGAGCTCAGTGAGCCGGAGTTGACCTGACTCCCGGATCGCGAGTAGATCGCGTACTGGGTGTTCACGGTCTCGATGTAGCGGTCGGGGCCTGTCGCGCCGGTCGTGTCAGGCGGCGTGAGCCCCGTCTGATAGGTGCCGTTGAAGCTCGGAGAAACGTTTGAGTAGCTCGAGACGGTCGCCCCGGATCCACCGCCACCTCCGCCCGGCTTACCGCGATTGCTGCCGACGCCTGCGCGGCCGTTGGCGGCCGCCTTCGCGAGTGCGAACTCGCGCGCATGCAACGCGATCCAGCCGTGAGGCGCCTTCGAGGGGCCGCCACGGGAAGGACCGAGGTCGCTCGCAAGGCCGACGGTCAATGCGCTCATGGGCGCCACTGCAGGCGCGGCTGTCGTCGGGGAGACGACGACTGCGAGCGCAGCGAGGGCGGCGAGGGAGAGGGTGGCGAGCTTATTCACGGCGAGCCTCCTTGTGGCAGGCGGAACGAGCGGACATACTCTCCTCGTCAGAGCGGAGCTGTCAATCCCTCGCGTGCGAACTCGGGAGCAGCCTCCAGGAAACTGCGCATACGTCTCCGGCGCCTTCCGCGGGCCTGAAATCACTCATTCAGCGGTTCGAGGTAGTTGTGAGGCGGCGGGAACAGACCGCGGGTTCGATTCCCGCCGCCTCCACTCAACTCTGTGCGACCCCGCGCACGAATCCCACGTGTGGAGCGTGCACGATCACGTCTCCGGCTCCGAGGATGCGGAGCTTCTCTCGCAATTGGTCAAGCGCCGTGTCGCTCGGCTCTCCGTAGATGTGAATCGACGACAAATTCACGAGGTCCGAAAATGGTTGAAAGAGCGGGCCCGCTACTTCCAAGTGGTAGTCCAGTGACGCGGGATCCGCGTGGACGTGCACAACGCTCATTCGGTTCTCGGCCTCGTCAAAGTAGACGCTGTAAGAAACGAGCCCAGGCTCGTTCTCCTCGACAAACTTGGCTAGGCCGTTGATCGCCGCTTTCAGGTGGACGAGCCTGCCCGGGCGTACTTCCGACATGTCGACGTACACGAGCGGCTGCGACATAACACCCTCCGAGCTGGAGCGGGTCAATATGAGGTCAGCTGGTACCAGCCGTCGCGGCCAACGGGTCGCAGGCGGGTCGCAAGTAGGCGGATGAGCTAGTCCTCGATGACGGTCGTGTTCTCGCGATCCGTTGGGCGTCCGCGTTCGATGATCGTCGTGTTCTGTCCACCCGCGGAGCGTCGGCTATAGCCCATGGTCAGCGCCATGAGAATCGCGAACGCGACGATGATCAGGAGCACAACGAGAAACCAGAGAGGCATTCGTCTCCTCCTTCGGTGATACGTCCGGTGTACCCGTAGCGGACGGCCGCGGAACACCAGCGACCCGACTGGGCTAACCGTCCGAGTATGTGAGCCCCAGCCCGCGGTCGGGGTACGCGCGTGTATGAAAGAGCGCAACTCGTGCCGATGTGCTGTCGAGCTCCAGCTGGCCGATGGTGTTTTCGAACGAACGGCTGGTCGTGAGAGCCCACGATGCGGGCGTCCGCTCGACGCCGCACAGTCGCGCTAGTCGGGAGAACACCGCCGCAGCGGCACGCGATGCAGTGAGACTGACGACACGCCGTTCGTGCTTGCTGAGCGGGTTGCGAAAGGGAGAGCACACGACTTGGCGGACGCGGCTGGGACCGTGAGCTCGCCCGAGGTTCACGTCAGCCACGTATGTCATGTGCACGTCGCCGCCCAGAATCGTTATCGAGGCGGGAGGGCTTCCACCTAGCCCACGGGTGATGTCGGACAGGACGTGCACGAGGCGGGAAAAGGACAGCTGGTAGGCCGCCCAGTGCTCGAGGTCGACCGCACGGCGCAGCCACTCGCCGAGCCGTTGAGCGAGCGACCCCCATGCTCCGTCGCAGACGGCTTCGTTCCATGCCTCGAGATGATGGATTCCCGACGGGAGGAACACCGGCAGCGTACTGGCGAGGACGAGGTGGTCGAACTCCCCGTGCGCATGCTCGACGACCCAGTTCCACTCGTCGTCGGCCATCATCTGTCGGCGTCCCTCCACGACGATGCGGGCCGCCCGCGAGTCGAGGACGAGAAGACGAGAGCGGCCGAAGTCGCGGTAGTAACTCCAGCGGTTCCGCGCGCGATCCTCGTCCCAATGCCGTGCTCGCTCCCGGAGACGGGGTCCGCCGTCTTCATCGTTCTGGAGCTCGTGAAAGAGCGTGTCGTCGTCGAGCTCGGGGGGCGACAAGTTGCCGAGGTGCTGGTACAGCCAGTACGACACGAACGCCGAGGTGATGCGCTCGTACCACCACGGAAGCGCGCGCATCTCCTCGATCCAGGTGTCCGAGATGTTCCAGTCGTCGTGCACGTCGTGGTCGTCGAAGATCATGGTTGAGGGCACGGTCGCAAGCAGCCAGCGGATTTCCGGGTTCGACCACGACTCCCGGTACAGCCGCGTGTACTCCTCGAAGTCGGCGACCTGCTCGCCCGGCGGCTGCTCGATGTCTCGGCGGCCGCGGATGAATGCAGCGGTCTGCGGCGGCAGCTCGTCGGCGTACACCTGATCGCCGAGCAGCATGAGCGCGTCGGGCCAGCCGACGGTTCCCTGCTGCAGGGCAAGCGAGTAGGCCCAGAGCGCGTCCACGCCGACCCCGCGCTCCTGCGCCGAAGAGAGTGTGTAGGGAGGCCTCTCCGGGGCACCGACGCGGCACGACCCGAACACGAGACGGAGGTGGCGTTCACCGTGGCGCGTTCGAATACAGGGCGGAGGGCGCGTGTCGTCCGCCTGTGGCCACGCCACCATCTCGTCGAGCAGCACCTCGTACGGCGTCGCCGTTCCTGGCTCCAGGTCATCCACGACGACGAGCGCGTAGTGATGGCCCTCCACGCAGAAGGTCCTCGCTCGGTGCCCGAGGACCCTCACGCTGCACGGCGCGCTCGTTTCGACCCAGATCGTGGCCGTCTCCGTTCCCACGTACCGCAGCAGCGGGCCGACGAGCAGCTCGATCGGTGCCGCTTCGCGCGGCGGGGAGTCGTCGAGCGTTTCGTTTGAACCAGCTGGCATCAGGTCCTCCGGTCGCCTCGGGCGGACCGCAACCTAACTGCAGGCCGGAGCTTGCATGCGTCCACGCGCGGCGCAGTACCTACGACGCCTTCGCGCCGAGACCGCTGCCGCGGCCCCGGTGATCCACGATCTCGGTGGCGGTCGCCACGGGGGCGCCGGGCCTGAGCAGCCGACCACCGAACGCGATCGCACAGACCGCGAACCATCCCCATCCGAAGGCGAGCCCGGCGACGGCATCCGACAGCCAGTGGACTCCGAGCATCACGCGGCTCGTTGCGACCGCGACCGCGATTCCGACCGCGACGGCGACGACCAGCGCTCGCGCGAGGCGCGTGCGGCGCCGCATGACCACGAGAGCGACCGCTGCCCAGAGCGCGGCCGCGGTCGCGGAATGACCGCTCGGAAAGGACGGGCCGAGAGTCGCAGCGGCGGGATCGAATGCGGGCCGCGCCCGGTCGAGAGCCTCCTTCACCGCGTTCACGAGAAGCACTTCACCGAGAACCGTGGTGACGAGGAACACCGGGATCCAGCGGTTCGGGAGCCTCGCGTACTCCACGATCGACACGAGCAGGATCGTGAACACCGCCGTGTAGGTACTGGCAAGGTCGGTGACGAGGCGCAAGCCGTCCGTCGAGTACGTCGTCTTGTGGTCGAACTCCCACTGCCCGACGCTCTTGTCGACGTGGACGAGGGTCGGGCTCGTACGCATGAGATAGGCGAGAAGGCCCACGAGGAGGCCCGCTGCGATTGCCGCGCCGAGCGCAAGGGTCAGCACGAGCCCGGTGGCAGGGACCGGGTCGAGTCGACTTCGCAAGGTCCTCGACAGCCACCGACGATGGCGGGCCTGCTCGGCGAGCTGTACGCCGGCAGCCGCCGCCGGCTTTTCGCCCGTGACGACGGTCGGATAGCGCGACGCGAGCGCAAATGCGACGACGCCGGCAGCGAGTGCGATCAGTGCAAGCGCGAGCAGTGGCATCGGTAACCGTGCTTATCCGGGGGTCGTGCTGGGTAAACCCGGTTCGTGACGACCGTCGAATCGGCAAAGCGCGTAGATCAGGCTCGGCCGTCGGCCGGGAGGGTTCCTGCCGTCGCAGCACCAAGCGGCGTGCCGTTGTTGGAGGCTCGGCCGGGTGGCGCAGCTGAGCGTGTGGTCGGCCGGTTCGAGCTGCATCGGCCGGTGCTCGCCTTCCTCGCGGCAGCGGTCGTCGGCTATGCGCTTCTCGTCGCGGGCATCGTGGCCCTCGGCTTCGTCCTCACCAAACTCTTGCTTCCGATCGGCGCTTTCTCCCGCTGGGATGAGAGCGTCAACGACTGGCTCGCAGATCATCGAAGCGCGAATCTCGAGCATCTCTCGTGGATTGGCTCGACGCTCGCGGGTGGGCTCGTCATCCCGTGTGTCATCGGCTTCTTTCTCGTGATGTTCCTCGCGCTCCACCACTGGCGGCTCGCAGCGTTCGTGCTCTTCGCGGTCGCGGTCGAGTCGGGCGCCTACCGCGCGACCACGATCTTCGTCCATCGCGAGCGTCCGACGGTGCCCCGCCTGGAGAGCCTCCCCGTCGACGCCAGCTATCCGTCCGGGCACACCGCGGCGACAATCGCACTGTACGGAGGACTGCTGCTCTTGCTCGTCTCGAGAGTGCGGAAGCCGGCGCTCACGGTGACGGCGTGGCTCTTCATCGTCGGGCTTCCGGTCTTCGTCGCCTGGTCTCGGATGTACCGAGGGATGCATCATCTGACCGACTCGATCGCCGGCGTGCTCCTCGGGATCGGGGCGCTCGGAGTCGTGATCTTCGCATTACGCCTCGCTGGCGCTGCAGCAGCCCGCAGGGATCGACTCGGCGAGCTGGAGAGCGCGCCATGACGAAGGTCGCCGTGATCGCGCACGCGCAGAAGACCGTCGGCGGGGGACTCGAGGAGCTGCGGACATGTCTGGAGAAGGCAGGTATCGCGCAGCCGATCTGGAGCGAAGTGCCGAAGAGCCGTTACGCGCCCGAGCGCGTCGAGGCGGCGCTCAAGGACGGTGCCGAACTCGTCTTCGTATGGGGCGGCGACGGAATCGTGCAGCGCTGCATCGACGTTCTCGCGGGCACAGGCGTGCCCCTGGCGATCGTGCCCGCCGGAACGGCCAATCTGTTCGCGTCGAGCCTCGATCTGCCCCAGGACATCGAGACTGCCGTCGAGGTCGGACTCGGCAACGTCGAACGTGAGCTCGACGTCGGGAAGCTGAACGGCGAACGCTTCGCGGTCATGGCCGGTGCGGGTGTCGACGCGAAGATGATCCAGGATGCCGACGGCGGGCTGAAGGACCGCTTTGGCCGCGCCGCGTACGTCTGGACGGCCGCCAAGCAGCTTCGCAGCGAGCCCTTCAAGGCGCGCATCGAAGTGAATGGGGGGCTCTGGTACAAGGGAAAGGCGAGCTGCGTCCTCCTCGGAAACGTGGGGAAGCTCTTCGCCGGCGTCGAAGTGTTCGACAACGCGGACCCCGCCGACGGGTTCCTCGAGCTCGGCGTGACAAATTCCGACGGCCTCGGCGACTGGGCCCGGACGGTGGCGCAGACCGTCATCGGGACGGCCACGAAGTCTCCGTTCGTGCAGGCAACGAAGGCGGAGAAGGTCGTGATCGAGCTCAGTCGGAAGGTCCCGTACGAGCTCGACGGAGGCGAGCGCGGGAAGATCAAGCGCATCAAGGCACGAGTGGAGCCGCGTGCCATCACGCTGCGCGTTCCGAACGGAGCATCGGAGGAGACGACATGAGCAACACGCTGCGGGTCTCGACACTGCCGCCTCGGAAGGCGGGCGAGCGCTTCGTGCACACACGCACGTTCGAACTCCTCTCTCGTGGAGGGTTCGTCGCTCGCGGGTTCGTCTACGCGATCGTGGGAGTTCTCGCACTCAAGCTGGCGATCGGGGAGGGCGGAAAGCTGGTCAACCAGCAGGGTGCGTTCCAAACAGTGGCGCACCAGCCGTTCGGGTCGGTCCTGCTCACCGCGCTGGCGATCGGTCTCGGCTCCTACGCGCTCTGGCGGCTCGTGCGTGCGGCGATCGGTCACGGCCCCGAAGGGGCCGATCGGGGCGTCGACCGCCTCGCGGCGCTCGCCAGCGGGATCGTGTACGCGGGCCTCTGTCTCGTTGCGGTTCGGCTTCTTCTCGGGTCTACGCAAACCACGTCGCCGGGCAAAGCGACGGGCGGTGTTCTCGGATGGCCAGCGGGACCGTGGCTCGTGGGACTCGCGGGTGCCGTGTTCATCGGCATCGCGCTGTATCAGGGCTACCGCGCGTTCACCAAGGACTTCCTCGAGGACGCGAAGACGGAGGAGATGGGACCGGCTACGAGAGCATGGATCGGTTGGATCGGGTCCGTCGGGTATCTCGCGCGAATGATCGTCTTCGGGCTCGTCGGGGTGTTCCTGATCAAGGCCGCCGTGGAGTACGACCCCCAGGCTGCCGTCGGTCTCGACGGCGCCCTCGCCAAGCTCGCGCATCAGCCCGTTGGGCCGCTCTACCTCGGTCTCGTCGCCGCCGGTTTGATCGCGTTCGCGATCTACTCGTGGAGTGACGCGCGGTACCGGAGGATCTGAGTGGGGCTCGGCCGTCGGTCGGTGTGATGCGCGCTTTCGACTGCACGGAGGCCATGCACGAGGCGGCGCATTTCACTGCGGAAACCGATGAACTGCTCATGGAGAAGGTCCTGGGGCACTTTGCGGAATACCACCCGGAAGTGACCGTGGACCGGGTGCGCGAGCTGGTGGGTCCGCGCATCTACGACGAGGATCTCGAAGCGGAGGAAGGGACGCGGAGCGACCCCGGCACGCCAGTCGAGCCAGTACCGGGCAGATGATCCCGCCCGAAGGATGACGGCGTCCGGCGGCCTGCCGCAAGAGCGCGTTCCGTGAGCTGGCGTCCCGCCGATGTCGCCCTTTCCCTGGACCGTGGCATCGGGGAGGGAATCGCGCGGGCGGTCGTAAGACATCATCGGCGTCGTCTCAGTCGGTGCGGGTGGGGCCACGCATTCGAGGCGAACGCCAAGCAGTGGGCGCACGGTGAACCGCCGCGGCGGGGCGGCTGCGCGTTCGAGGCGCTCGTGGACGGAGCTGAGGCTCTGCCGAGGATCGCGGCAGCGCTCGAACGAGCCAGCTCGCACATCCATATCGCCGGCTGGCACTTCTCGCCGGACTTCGACCTCGTACGGAACGGGCGGCCGACGATCCTTCGCAATCTGCTCGGAGAGGTGTCGATGCGGTGCGACGTTCGCGTCCTCGCGTGGGCCGGCGCGCCGCTCCCGCTCTTCAAGCCTTCGCGCGGCATGGTCAGAGAGATGCGTGATCGTCTTTGTGACGGAACGGGAATTCGGTGTGCGCTCGACGCGAAAGAGCGGCCGCTGCACTGTCACCACGAGAAGACGATCGTCGTCGACGACGAGATCGCGTTCGTCGGCGGTATCGACCTGACGAGCCAGAGCGGTGATCGTTTCGACTCGAGCACACACATGGCCCGCGCAAGCGTGGGCTGGCACGACGTCTGCGCCGAGATCCGGGGACCGGCAGTGGCCGACGTCGCGGAGCACTTCCGGATGCGCTGGCAGGAGGTCACCGGGGAGCGCATCGACCCGCCGATCTCCCCCCCGACCGCCGGGGACGCGGAGCTGCAGGTCGTCCGGACCGTTCCGGAGAAGGTCTACCGAGCGCTTCCAGATGGCGACTTCCGCATTCTCGAGTCGTATGTCGGAGCGCTCAGGGGAGCTCGAAGGTTCGTCTATCTCGAGAATCAGTTTCTCTGGTCCCCCGAGATCACCGCGGTCCTCCGTCAGAAGCTGCGCGATCCGCCGAGCGACGACTTTCGCCTCCTGATCGTGCTTCCCGCGAAGCCGAATACGGGTGCAGATGACACCCGTGGCACTCTTGCGGAGCTGGTCGAGGCGGATCGCGAGCAGGGCCGTCTCCTGGCATGCACGCTGTACGCGCGGTCGGGAAGCGCGATGGATCCCATCTACGTCCACGCGAAGGTCGCAGTAGTTGACGACGAGTGGTTGACGATCGGCTCCGCCAATCTGAACGACCACTCCCTCTTCAACGACACCGAGATGAACGTGGTCACGCACGACAAGAACATTGCGGCCCGGGTCCGCACGCGTCTCTGGAGTGAGCATCTCGAGCTCCCGGAGGCCGACGTGGACGACTCTCCCGCGAGGGTCATCGACACGAGGTGGAAGCCGGTCAGCTCAGAGCAGCTCGATCGTCTGCGCGCTCGAAGTCCGCTTACGCATCGGCTCGTGCGTCTGCCCAATGTCTCCCGCCGCACGGAGCGCTTGCTCGGCCCGCTCCAAGGTCTGCTCGTCGACGGCTGACCATCAAGGTTTCCGATGTGCGCTTGGCGGTCATCCTGTCTCTGTCTGCGCGCGAACGGAGGTCGCGATGAAGGCCGCTGTGGAGCGTGAGCTGAAGCTGGACGGTGGCGAGGGCGTCGATCTCGACCGGCTCGGGGGCGATCCGATCGATTCGCATGTCTTCTCGTCCGTCTATCACGACGTGGCAGACCTCCGGCTGCTCCGCGCCGGGATCACGTTACGGCGACGGACCGAGAACGGCGCGAGCGTGTGGCAGTTGAAGCTGCCTCACGACGACGCGCGACTGGAGATCGAGGAGCCAGGAGGCCCGTCGTCGGTTCCCGCCTCGCTTGGAGCAGCGCTGTCGGGCATCGTTCGCGAGCAGGAGGTCGTGCCGATCGCGACGTTGGCGACACACCGCAGCGGGCGACGGGTCGACGGCGTCGACGTGACTCTCGACGAGGTCGAGGTGCTCGAGGACCACCTCGTCGTGCAGCGCTTCACGGAGGTAGAGGCGGAGCTCGTCGACGGCTCCGCCGAGGCACTCGACCAGATCGGGAAAGAGCTGCGGAAGCTCGGCGCGAAGCCAGGCGAGTCGAGGGCGAAGGTCACCCGTGCGGTCGACGTTCCCGAGCGTGCGGGGGCGGCGAAGAAGGCGACGGCGCTCGAGGCGTTGCGGGCCATGGTCGGCGTCCAGTACGACGAGTTGCTGCGCCACGACCCGATCGTGCGCGTCAGCGACGATGCGGAGGCGGTGCACAAGATGCGGGTGGCCGTGCGTCGACTCCGCTCCGTGCTCCGGACGGCGAGGCCGATGCTCGACAAGCGCTGGGTCACCTCGCTGCGGGACGAGCTCGACTGGCTCGCCGACGGGCTCGGGGCGGTGCGTGACCTCGACGTGCTCCTCCTCACCCTCAGAGAGGACGCGGAGAACGTGAGTGGCACCCACCCGGCGCGAACGGCCGAGCTGCTTCGTCCGCTGGAGGCAGAGCGGGCGACAGCGCGCGAAGCGCTGCTCGAGCGCCTGAGGCAGCCGCGCTACTACCGCCTCCTCGACACGGTCGAAGCTGCGGCCGCCGCTCCTCCGACCCGCCGCGACGACGTGAAGCTCGGCCGGCTCGTTGAGAAGGAGTTCCAGCGTTTGCGCAAGCGCGGCCGGCGGCTCGAGTCACAGAGCGACGGCGATCTTCACAAGACCCGGATCCGGGGCAAGCGCGCCCGTTACGCCGCCGAGCTTGCCGAGCGAGCCCGGGGGAAGAAGGCACGCCGTTTCATCGACGCGGCCAAGGATCTCCAAGATGTCCTCGGAGAGCACCAGGACGCTGTCGTCGCGACCGAGCGACTCGACGAGCTCGCCCGCCGTACGAAGAGCACCGAGGTGGCAATGCTCGCCGGTCGATTGATCGAACGGCAAGGACAGCGCAAACGGGACGCCCGCCGCCGAGTCCCGGCCGTCTGGCGTAAGGTCGAACGCCGCGGCAAGCGCGCCTGGCTCAACTGAACCCGGATGTGAACGTCCGCGCATACATCACGCTGCTCGAGGACGCCGAGCGGCCCGCCGAGGTCGGGCTCATTCGTTTCGCACGAGCGAAGGTCGGCTACAAGGCGCCCGAGGAGATCGTGTTCCTCGAGGAGATCTCCCGAACCGCCACAGGCAAAGTCGACCGCACCGGCCTCAAGCGCATGGCCGAAGCTACGCAGGAGCCGGCGACCGCCTGACGCGCCTAGGGAAACCGGATCGCGAAGCGGCAGGCCTGCGCGCCGCAGTGCATGCACTCGAGCTGCTCGACCTTGTCTACAGGGCGTCGACGCCCGGTGCCTTCCACGACGCCGCGCAGCATCGCGCAGATCCGGCGCCGCGACGAGTACACGATCTCGAGGCCCTCGTCTCCGAGCGCGCACGGATGCGTCCGTTGTCGGCGAGACACAGACGAGACGCTTGTAGACTCCAGCCCGCAGATCGTCGGGACCCCGACCTGCGATCCCCGCGTCCATCCCACCGATCCGTGGAGGTCACGCGATGAACAGCCGACTTCGGCGTTCCCTTGTCCTGACGACCCTGGTGGCCGCGTTGCTCGCGGTCTCCGGCGCCGCGGCCTTGATCGGCCTCGCGGCGAACCCACCGAAGACAAAGGTCTCGGGCATCGACGTCGACGCGACGACGATCCCGCAGCTCGAGCAGTTGATGAACTCGCACCGGATCAACGCCGTCGAGCTGACGAACTTCTATCTCCGGCGCATCCGCCAGCTCAATCCGGAGCTGAACGCCGTGATCACGGAGAGCCCGACGGCCCTCGCTGACGCGCGGGCCGCCGACGCGGCGCGTCGGGGCGGCGACCACCGTCCGCTGCTCGGGATCCCGATCATCGTCAAGGACAACGTCGACACAAGCGGCATGCCGACGACGGCCGGCTCCTGGGCGCTAGCCGGTAGCACGCCTGCCGACGCGTTCATCGCGGCGAGGCTGAAGGCCGCTGGCGCGATCATCATCGGCAAGGCCAACCTGTCCGAGTGGGCCAACTTCAGGTCTGGCCCGTCGTCGAGCGGCTGGAGCGGCATCGGCGGACAGACGAACATGCCGTATGTCCTCGATCGCAACCCCTGCGGCTCGAGCTCCGGCTCCGGCGTCGTCGCGGCTGCCGATCTCGCCGTCGCAGCCGTCGGCACCGAGACGGACGGCTCGATCGTCTGTCCCTCCGGCGCCAACGGCGACGTCGGGATCAAGCCGACGCTCGGGTTGTGGAGCCGAGCCGGCGTCGTCCCGATCAGCGCCGACCAGGACACCGCGGGCCCGATCGCGCGCAACGTGACCGACGCTGCGGTGCTCCTCGGCGCGGCGACCGGTGTCGACGCGAACGATCCCGCGACGGCCGCTCAGGTCGGTCATGCCTTCACGAGCTACACGCAGTTCCTCGACGACGATGCGCTGAACGGCGCTCGCATCGGCGTCTGGCGCGCCGGGACCTATGACCCGACGCTGGTCGGACCGGTCGTCGAGCCGATCCTCGACAACGTGATCGCGGCGCTGGAGGCGCAGGGCGCAACGGTCGTCGACCCGACCGATATCGACCTGTCCGCGACGGTCAACGAGTTCCCGGCGCTGCTGTGCGAGTTCAAGAGCGACATCGCTTCGTATCTCCACACCTACGTCCACGGGACGAACCCGAAGACCGGCCAGCCGTATGCGCAGACACTCGCCGACCTGATCGCCTTCGATCAGGCGCATCCGGAGCTCGAAGGCCCCTGGAACGACGCGGTCTTCGAGGCCGCCGAGGCGACCAACGGCCGTGACGCAGACTGCGCGAATCTCCGCGCGGCGACGACTCCGCCTGTGCAGGCCGCGATCGACAAGGTCATGGCCGACAACGACCTCGACGCGATCATCGCCCTGACGAACGGGCCGGCCTGGCCGACGAACTCGAACCCCGACGAGGGCGATCTCGGTGGTCATTTCGAGTACTTCGTGGGCTCGTCGACGGCGGCGGCGGTGTCGGGTTACGCCGACATCACCGTGCCCGCCGGCCACGATCAGGGACTGCCGCTCGGGATCACCTTCATCGGCGGGCGCTGGTCCGAGCCGCAGCTGCTCGGCCTCGCGTTCGACTACGAGCAGGCGACGCACGTTCGTGTCCCGCCGCAGTTCATCCCGACGATCGGGGACGCGCTATTCCCGGGCGTCCCGAATCCGCCGGCGCCCGCCCGCGCGCAGCCGCAGGCGAGCCAGGCCGAGCGCGAGCCGGACTTGCGCCTCCGGTAGACGCGCGCGCAGAAACGAGCGAAGCCCGGCCGTGGCCGGGCTTCGCTCTGCTTGGCGGATCTTGGAGCTATCGCCGCCGGAACGTCCGCGACGCCGGCGCGCTCGTCAGACCCGACGCGTCACGCGCTCGCAGCGTGATCGTGTATCTGCCCGGGCCACGGAAGCGCTGTGCCGGGAGCCAGCTCCGCGTGTACGCGCCGCACGGCCGCGGCGGAACGCGGGTCGCGAATCGCCTCAGCGCGGGGCGCACTCCGGGCCGCGTCTCACGCACGAGGATCCCGAGGTTGCGCGGCGTGTCGTCGCAGATACGCATGCGCACGTAGATCCGCGCACCCAGGAACGTCGTGCCGAGGATCCGGAGGGTCGGTCGCTTGTTGGTCACCGGAGTGGTCGGCTGGACGACGTCCGTTGGAGCGGACGTGGCCGTCCCGGAGCGACCCTCCTTGCGCGCAACGACCTGCACGCGCATGCGGAAGCCGAGGTCGGCGAGACGAACGCCGTACGTCCGGCCGGTCGCTCCCGTCACGTCGACGCACGTGATCGCGTCGATGTTGCACCGCTGCCACTGGAACGAGAACGAGGTCGGATTCCCCGTCCACGTCCCCTCGTTCGCCGTCAGCTCCTCGCCGACGCGAGCAATGCCGGTGATCGTGGGCCGACTCGTGTTGGTCAACGGCGCCGCGTTCGAGGCGATGACGCCGGTCGGCTGCGAGCGAGCATTCGTCGCCCCGTCGGCGTTGATCGCGGTCACGCGGACTCGCATCGTGTTCCCGACGTCAGCCTGTCCGAGCCGATAGGTCTGGCCGTCGGCCGCGAGCAGGATGCACGAGAAGCCGTTCTCGTTACATCGGAGCCAGCGATACCGGAAGCTCGTCGGCGCGTTGTCCCACGTCCCGTTGTGGGCCGTGAGCACCTCGCCGGCGCGCTCGATTCCGGTGATCGTCGGTGGATCGATGTTCACGGGTGCCGCGGCGACACGGGCCGTCGCTGACGCGACGAGCGCCAGCGCGACCAGCGCCGCCGACGAGAGGACACCCATCAGGAAGACATTGCGTGCCTTGCGCGTCTTCATCATTCTCCCCCTTCCTCTCGGAGTGAGGGATTTCCGAATCTGGAAACAGAAAAACGCTCATTTCGAGGTACTTACAGTTCGCGAACACGCCGGACGTGGTCGGGATCGGGCGCCTCGGTCCGACGGCCGTCAGAGACGCTTGCGGTAGCGCAGCTCCGTGACAGTCGCGCCCTGGAAGTCGTCCTGCTTCTCTCCGTCGCGCGTCCAGCCGGCTGCTCGGTAGAAGCGCTCTGCGCGGTCGTTTCCCTCGAGCACCCACAAGAGGGCGTGCGCGAAGCCGGAGGCACGCAGAGAGGCCTCGGCGCGCTCGATCAGCGCACGGCCGGCTCCGGTGCCCCACTGCGACGGGTCGACGTAGATGGCGTAGACCTCGCCCGCGTCGCTTTCGGAGCTCGCGGCGCCCACCGTTGCGAAGCCGACGACCTCGTCGTCGACGACCGCGACGAACGTCGCGCTTCCGGGACGTGGCGTGCGACTGAGCCCTTCGCGCCACATCGCCTGCCTTGCGCTCAGGTCGAACGAGTCGATGGTCTCCTGCGGGAGGATTCCGGCATATGCCGCCCGCCAGGTCTCGACCTGCACGCGACCGATCGCGTCCGCGTCAGCGCTCGTTGCCGGACGGATGTCTGTCACGCGCACGACGTTAGCCCCTCGAACGAGGGAGCACTCGTAAGCAGCTCGTACATGCTCGGCCAGGAGGGTGCCGTGGCGCTCGTGAGGGGTTGCCCACCTAGAAGGGCGAAACGCAAAGGGGGATGAGACATGAAGAAGGTCGTTATCGCAGGCGTCCTGGTTGCGGCGCTCGCCTTCACCGTCTCGGCGTCCGCGGCGCTCGTCCCGGGCGTGTTCGATCCGGGGAACACGGGATGCGTCAAGGCGACGTACGTCAAGAAGACGAAGACGCTGCACCTCGAGAAGAACTGCCCGACGGCCACGAACGCGGCTGCGGGTGCTGACATCACCGGCGTAAGCGGCCAGCCGTTCCAGTCGGCGTCGTTCACGCTCGCGAGCACCGCTCAGTGTCAGGGTGGCTCGCCGAGGCTCAACGTGTCGACGACCACCGGGCTGTTCTTCCTCGGTTGCAACAACGTCACGCCGACGATGAACGCGAACGGGACAGCCACGTACACGTTCACGGCCGCGACGCTCGCGGCAGCCGGTCAGCAGGTTCCCACTCCGACGGGCACGGTCCAGTCCGTGAGCGTGCTCATCGACGTACAGGGCGTGGCCGACCTGACCAACATCACGTTCAACGGCAAGCTGCAGAGGCTCGCCGCCGGCGCAGCCGCTGCCGACTTCGCGCGTCCGTGCAAGAAGGGCGGCTGGAAGAGCTTCACGAGCCCGTGTTCAAGAACCAGGGTCAGTGCGTCAAGTTCCTGATCCACGGAAGGAACGCGGCACGGAAGACCGCGTAGCTCGCGAGCTGACATGGCTGAACGAAAGCCCCGCACCTGCGGGGCTTCGTTCAATGCAGCTCGGCGAGACTGTGTGCGACCGCGTCCGCATGCGGGAGACCCGCTGCCGCGCCCTCGTGCAGGAGCGCGCGAACCGACGCCGTGAGGGCTGCACGCAGCGTGGCAGGCTCGGGTGCGCCGGCGTGCGTCTCCTCGAAACGCGCGACCGTGTCCGCTGAGAGGTCGTCGTAGCCGCGTGCGCTCACCACGGCCACCCCCTCGCGGAGGCAGGCGAGGCACAGCGCGTGGTCCCGGACCGCACCGACGTAGTGCTCGGCCTGCAACACGCGTCGGCGCTCGATGCACGCGCGCGCATGGAGCGCATAGACGACGCCCCAACCGAAGATGTCGTGTGCTCGCGCGGGAGTGGGGATGAAGAGGCTTCCGACCGCCGGCGCGGCAGGCTCGCTGTCGGCCGCCGTGTCGCCGAACAGAAGGCGGAAGCGCGGGCCTGCCGGGCGGAAGTGCGCTGCAGGCGTCATCGAGATGTCCACCTGCAGGGCGGCCGGCAGCAGGAACACCCGGTAGATCGTGGGGTTGCGCTCGAGATCGACGAGCTGCACGGCGTCCCGCTCGTCGGCGAGCGTGCGAGCCCAGTCGTCGAGCACGTCGGCCGTTGCGACACCGTCGGCGAGGCCGAAGGTGAGATCCAGGTCCGAGAGCTCGTCGCCGGTGCCCGCCGCGAGCGACCCGACGGCCGCTGCGGCGACGACGCGCTCGTCGGCCTCCGCGAGCCGCAGCAGGTACTCGCGGAGGACATCCCGCTCCCGAACGGTGAACACGAACCGATCGTAGGAGCTCGCGGAACGTCACGCGCGTCTGCGGGGGCCATCCGGCCGTGGGGATGCCGGCTGAGGCTACTCCGGAAGCCAGCCCGCGCGGAACGAGGTCGGCTCGCGACCCGGAACGGTGCTGTAGGCGACGCTGCCGTCCACGGTTTCCGCCTCGACGCTCGCGCCATGCCGGCCGGCAACCTCGTCGGCCGTGAACCCGATCGAGTTCTCCAGTCCGTCGTGCGCGCGCGAGCCGACAGCGACGACGACACATGGCCCGTTTCCCGCACCGACGAGCACGTGGTTCGTGCCCGGCGGGCAGTGGAAGAAGTCCCAGGCGCGCAGCGCTCGCTCCTCGCCCTCGACGATCAGCGTCGCCTCGCCGTGCACAACCAGCAAACCCTCCTGATCCGCCTCCCAGTGGTACATCGCGTTCGCCTCGCCCGGCTGGAGGACGAACGGGTTGACGCCCAGTTGGTCGGACGCGCGCCGCCAGCCCTCGAAATCGTCCGAGACCACGCAGACCGCGCCGCGCCCCTCGGCATGGCGCCACTCGGCGTCGCGCATGTTGAGGACGTACCAGCCGCCTCCCACCGGGTTGAGCCCGTGCTCGGTCCGCTCGAGCTTCGCTTCGGGAACCGCGTCGCGCACGGCGCCATGCTAGACACGCGTGCGTGGCGCAAGCGGCGCGGGGCGACCGGGGAGCAGGAAGGAGCAGCGACGCCCTGCGCATCCTGCTCGTGCAGGCGCTGCGTGCGCTTGCTTACGGACTCGGGAGCGTCCTCATCGGGGTCACGCTTGCCGACCTCGGCTTTTCGGGCGTGCAGGTCGGGCTCGTGCTCGGAGCGCTCGTGGCAGGTTCCGCGCTCGTCTCGGTCGTCCTCGCCCGCTACGGGGAGCGTCTCGGGAGGCGGCGCTGGTACGTCGGCCTGCTCGTGGTCATGGGCATTGCGGGAACCGTGTTCGCACTCACCGGCTCGGTCTGGCTCCTCGTCCTGGCCGCGCTCACCGGCACGGTCTCGACGGAGGTCGTGGAATCGGGGCCGTTCACCTCGCTCGAGCAGGCAATGCTTCCCAACGCTGCGGAGGGACACGACCCCACACGGCTCTTCGGGACCTACAACACCATCGCCGCGGTCGCGGGCTCGATGGGCGCGCTCGCTGCCATTGCCACGCGCGCGGTCGACATCGAGCCACAGCGATTCCTCCTCGCCTACCCGATCGTGGCGGCGGCGGCGGTCGCCGTCGCCGTCGGTCTGTCCGCGCACGTCGAGGCCCGTCGCATCGAACCGGCCGCTCCGCGCAGGCCGCTCGAGGCCTCGCGCGGAATCGTGGCTCGTCTCAGCGGCCTCTTCGCCCTCGACTCGTTCGGCGGAGGCTTCGTCACGCTGGCGTTCTTCTCCTACTGGTTCACGGAGAAGTGGGGGACCTCGACCGCGACTCTGGGCGTCGTGTTCTTCGCCATCGGCTTCCTGCAGGCGGGGTCGTTCCAGGTCGCCACGCGACTCGCCGGGCGTATCGGGCTGCTGAACACGATGGTGTTCACGCACCTCCCCTCCAACGTCCTGCTCGCTCTCGTCCCATTCGCGCCGAGCCAGGGCACGGCCATCGCGCTCGTCTTCGCTCGCTTCGCACTCTCGCAGATGGACGTGCCGACTCGGCAGGCGTACGTCGTCGCCGTCGTTCCGCCCGACGAGCGCGTCGCGGCCGCCGCGTACACGAACACCGCGCGGTACGTCGTGAGGCCCATCGGGTCGCTCCTCTCGGGCCCGCTCATCTCGGTCGCGGTAGGCGCTCCGTTCGTGATCGCGGGAGCGGTGAAGAGCGTGTACGACGTCGGGCTGTACGCCGTCTTCCGGCACGTCGAGGAGCCGCGTCTCGGTGACGACGTCCCGGCCGAGGCCGAGCCCGAAGGTTTGGGTTGACATGACCAGAACCTCGCGCTAAGGTAAAGGTCATGGTGACAAGAACATGCTCCACGGAGGCCGAGGGCTCCGTGAAGCTCGCAGTCTCTACGACGGCCGAGAGGAGGCTCTCGTGCAGCTCGGCGCGCTTCCCTTCGAGTACGTCGAGCACCTTGGCCCTGGCGCGCGCGTCCCACCCCCGCCCGGGGCTTCCGACCGGATCCGGGTTGTGCGACGCGGCAAGAGGCGGTAGCCGCCGGGCGACGCTCGCGACGTCCTGGCACCTATCGCTGGAGTGGGCGTGAATCCGCCGGTCGACAATTCGGGGGTCCCGGAGGGCTATGACCCGTCGCGGTTCCCGCCGTTCGCCGTCACGGTCGACGTGGTCATTCTCACGATGGAGGACCGCCGGCTCCACGTCCTCCTCGTGCGCCGCGGCGTCGCGCCGTTCGAGGGGATGTGGGCGATCCCCGGCGGGTTCAAGCGACCCGACGAGACGCTAGACGAGGCTGCCGCGCGGGAGCTCTCCGAGGAAACAGGTCTCGACGGGGCGGCGCTCTTGCACCAGTTCGGGGCCTACGGCGACCCCGGGCGTGACCCACGCATGAACGTCGTCACGGTCGCGTACCTGGCCGTGCTCCGGGAGGTGCGCGACATCGCCGCCGGGACGGATGCCGCCCACGCGGCGCTCGTCCCCGCCTCGGACGTCCTCGACGGGACGCTCGACCTTGCGTTCGACCACGACCGGATCGTCCGCGACGCCATCGCCCGCGTGCAGACCGAGCTCGAGAACACCGGCATCGCGACGGCGTTCGTCGGCAACACGTTCACGCTCGCGGAGCTCCGCGCGGTCTACGAGGCCGTCTGGGGCGTCCACCTGGACGGCGCCAACTTCCGCCGTAGCGTCATCGCCGAGGAGGGGTGGGTGATCCCGACCGGGCGCCGCGCGCGACCGGGTGCCAGCGGGGGCAAGCCGGCGGAGCTCTACCGCGCCGGGGGTATGTGGCAGCAGGGCGGGCCGATCAGGTTCCCGCAGGGCGACAAGCGGAGGGGGAAGAAGTGAGAGCGGTCGTGCACGACCGCTACGGGCCGCCCGAGGTCCTGCGGATCGAGGACGTCGAGCGTCCGGTGCCGGCCCCGGATCAGATCCTGGTCCGGATCCACGCGACGACCGTCAACCGCACGGACTGCGGCTGGCGAAGCGGCACGCCATTCTTCGCCCGCTACTTCACGGGCGTCCTCCGCCCGAAGCGGCCCACCCTCGGTATGGAGCTCGCCGGCGAGGTGGAAGCGGTCGGCTCCGCCGTCTCGGAGTTCCAGGTGGGTGATCGCGTGTTCGGCGTCAAGACGTACGGCGCGAACGCCGAGTACGCTGTCCTCCGCGAGAGCGGGCCGGTGGCCCACATGCCGTCGTCCATGACCTTCGAGGAGGCGGCGGCCGTGTGTGACGGTTTCTGCATCGCGATCTCGTGCCTGCGGGACGCCGATCTTCGCGAGGGACGGCGCCTACTCGTCTACGGCGCCACCGGGTCGGTCGGGACGGCTGCCGTTCAGCTGGCGCGCCACTGGGGCGCCCACGTCACGGCGGTCGGCAACACGAAGAACGTCGAGCTCGTGCGCTCGCTCGGCGCCGACCAGGTCGTCGACTACGAGCGCGAGGACTTCACGAAGAACGACGAGACCTACGACGTGATCTTCGACGCGGTCGGCAAGCATTCGTACCGCCGCTGCCGGCGCTCGCTTGCGCCGGACGGCCGGTTCGTCGAGACGGACCTCGGCTTCATGTGGCACGCGCCGCTTCTCGCGCTCGTCAGCAAGCGGGTCAAGCTCGGCGTGGGGAAGTACCGCAAGGAGGACGTCGTCTTGTTGAAGGAGCTCATCGAGGTGGGCGAGTACCGCGCGGTGATCGACCGCCGCTATCCGCTCGAGGACGTGGTCGAGGCGACGCGCTACGTCGAGACCGGCCAGAAGACCGGCAACGTCGTCCTGACCGTCGCCGTCCCGTAATGAAGGCCGTCGTCCACGATCGCTACGGCCCGCCCGAGGTGTTGCACCTCGAGGAGGTGGAGCGGCCGGTTCCGAAGGACGACGAGGTGCTGGTGGCGATTCGGGCCACGGCCGTCACGCGCTCGGATGCCCACCTTCGCGCCGGCTCGCCGGTCTTCCAGCGCTTCCAGACGGGGATACGGCGCCCGAAGCGGCGGATCCTCGGGCACGAGTTCTCAGGCGAGGTCGTCGAGATTGGCTCCGCGGTCGGCGAGTTCCAGATCGGAGACCGTGTCTTCGGGGTGCTCCCCTGGCTCGGTCTCCGCACGGGCTCGCACGCCGAGCTCGTGGCCGTCCCGGAGCGGTGGCCGCTCGCTCGCATCCCCGACGGGTTGAGCTTCGAGCACGCAGCCGGGGTCGCAGACGGCGCGCTCCTCGCGCTCAACGCGTACCGGCCCCTGGAGCTGGAAGGCAAGGACGTCCTCGTCTACGGCGCGTCGGGCTCGATCGGGACCGCGGGTGTTCAGCTCGGGAAGCACCTCGGGGCACGCGTCACCGGCGTCTGTAACGGCGAGAACCTCGAGCTCGTACGCTCGCTCGGGGCAGACGAGGTGATCGACTACGAGCGGGAGGACTTCACGCAGAACGGCAAGACGTACGACGTGATCTTCGACGCGGTCGGCAAGCTCACGTTCGGCCGCTGCAAGGCGTCGCTGCGCCCGGGCGGCGCTTACCTCCCGACCGACGGCCTCCGGAACCTCTTCCTCTGGCTCGTCCACAAGCGTTTCGGCGACCGGAAGGTCGTGTTCGAGCTTCCGCGGTTCCGGAAGGACGACGTCGTCCTGCTCGCCTCGCTGCTCGCCGACGGCCGCTACCGGCCCGTGATCGACCGGGTGTATCCCTTTGAGGAGGTCGTCGAGGCTACGCGGTACGTCGAGACCGGCCAGAAGGTTGGCAACGTCGTGCTCACCCTTGACGGTGCGACCGCATGAAGGCCGGCGTGCACGAGCGGTACGGGCCGCCGCGCGACGTGGTCGAGATCGGCGAGCTCCCTCGGCCCGAGCCCGGCGCGAACGAGGTCCTGGTCCGGGTACGCGCTGCGTCGCTCAACATTGCCGACTGGTACGCGGTGACGGGACGACCATTGGTCGCACGTCCGTCGCAGGGCCTGCGGCGTCCGAAGGAGACCCGGATCGGCGTCGACTACGCGGGCGTTGTGGAAGCGGTGGGGAGCGAGGTCACCGACTTCGGGCCGGGAGACGAGGTGTTCGGAGGCCGGACCGGGGCCTGCGCCGAGTACCTCCTGGCGAAGGCGGACCGCGCGATCGTCCACAAGCCCGAGAACGTGTCCTTCGAGGGGGCAGCGGCCGTAGGAGTCGCCGCGACGACGGCGCTGCAGGCGATCCGCGATCACGGGAAGCTCGAGCAAGGCCAGCAGGTCCTCGTCCACGGCGCGTCCGGCGGCGTCGGCACGTACGCCGTCCAGATCGCGAAGGCGCTCGGCGGCCAGGTCACGGCCGTGTGCGGGCCGCGCGGCGTCGACATCGCGCGCTCACTGGGTGCTGACGTCGTCCTCGACTACACGCAAGAGGACGTCGCGCGTGGCGGCCGTCGCTTCCACGTTGTGATCGACGTCGCCGGGACGCGGTCGTTTCGGGAGCTGCGGCGGGTGCTTACGCCCGACGCGACCGTCGTGGTCGTCGGCGGAAAGCGGGCCAATCGGCTGCTCGGGCCGCTCGCGCACGTGGTGAGCAGCAGAGTGGGCTCGATGTTCTCGAGTCAGCAGGCGGTGTTCTTCCTCGCGAAGCTCGGCAAGGCCGACATGGAGACGCTGCGCGAACTCCTCGAGGCTGGGAAGGTGCGGCCGGTCATCGACAGCACGTATCCGCTCGACGGGCTCGCCGACGCCCTCGAGCACATGGGCAGCGGCCATCCGCAGGGCAAGATCGTCGTGAGCGTGTGATGTCCGAGCCGGTCGGCTAGGAAGTGGGCCAGCGCGGCGCGCGCGGCTCGAGTGGCTCGAGCGCGGACCAGTCCTCGCGCGGAGGCGAGAACACGTCGATAACGACCGCCCCGGCGTCGCCGGCGACGGCCGAGTGCGGTGTGCTCGACGGGATCCGCCAGGTTCCGCCCGGCATCAGCGTCCGCTCCTCCTCGCCGATGCGGAGGCGCAGCGAGCCCTCGATCACCATCCCGAATTGCTCGTTCACGTGCTCGTGCTCGGGAAGCGGCGCACCGGGCGCGACCTCCACGATCGCGACGGTGAGGTGCTCGCCGTGGAATGCCCGGGCGAGATATCCCTCGGTGAGCAGCTGGGGCGGAATGGCGTGCAGCTCCTCGAATGCGCTCATGGCTGCACCGTAACGCAGGCGTGCCACGCCTGCGCTTGGCACGATCTCGCGACGTGGAGATCCGCGACCTCCGCCCCGACGAGACGCCGTTCCTGGAGGAGATGCTCCTCGCCGCGCTCGCCTGGAACCCCGAGGTCGAGCTGCCGCCCCGCGGGTGGGTGATGGCGCATCCGCAGGTGGCGCCGTTCCACCTGAACTGGGGGAACCGCCCGGGCGACACGGCGCTCGTCGCGGACGAGGAGGGCACGGCGCTCGGCCTCGCGTGGTTTCGCTACTTCACGGAGACGGAGCACGGAGAGGGGTTCGTCGACGAGCAGACGCCGGAGGTGGCGATCGCCGTCGTCGACGGGCATCGCGGGCGCGGCCTCGGTCTCGCGCTGATGGAGGCGATCCACGGCCGGGCGCGCGACCAGGGGGCGACCCGGATCTCGCTCAGCGTTGATCCCGAGAACCCGGCAAAGCGCTTGTATCTCAGGCTCGGCTACATCGATATCGCGCCCGACGACGAGAACGGGAGGATGATCCTCGACCTCGGGTGAGGCCCGACGTAGGGTCTCGCGAGTGGAGGAGCTCGTGCCGCGGCCGACGACCGGGAGGACCTTCGGCGTCACGTACAAGGTCCGGCTCTCCGACGCGGACGCGACCGGACGGCTCCGGTTGGATGCCGTCGCCCGCTTCCTCCAGGACGCGGCCGTGGACGACGTGGGGGAGACGGGCTGGGGTGCCCCCGAGCACCTGTGGGTGCTCCGGTCCGTGCGGATCGACGTGCTCGAGCCGTTCCTCGCCGACGAGCTGGTCGACATCGTGACGTGGGGGAGCAGCTTCTCGGCGCTCGCGGCCGGGCGCCGGTGGTCGCTGTGCGGCGACGCCGGCGGCTCGATCGAGGTCGACAGCACGTGGATCCATCTCGGCCCGGACGCTCGCCCCGCTCGCATCGGGGAGGGCTTCGAGGACTACGCGGAGGCGGCTCAGGGGCGCACCGCCTCGACGAAGCTCACGCTCGCTCCTCCCGCGACCGGCGCCGATCGCCGTGTCTGGACGCTCCGTGCCACCGACGTCGACCGGATGGGACACGTCAACAACGCCGCGTACTGGGAGGCCGTGGAGCAGCGCGCGAGCGAGATCGGCCTCGACCTGCGGCTGCCGCACCGTGCGCGGCTCGACTACCGGCACCCCATCGACCTCGGGGAGAAGGTCGAGCTCGCAGAGCACGTCCACGACGGGCGCTACGGCGTCGCGTTCATGGTCGGGGAGGTCGTGAAGGCGGTGGCCCGCGTCGAGCCCCTCTAGGGATCGCGCGTTCTGAGTCAACCGCCCGAGTGCTCTCAGCGCGCTCTTAGGACGGATCCCTACGCTGGCCGACATGAGCGAGCACGGCCATGACCATGAGGTGGTGCTGAGCCGGCGAGGCGCGCTCGCGAAGCTCGGCGGGCTGGCGGTCATCGCCCTGAGCGGGACTGCGCTCGGGACGTGGGAGCTCCTCGATGCCGAGGAGGCCGATGCTGCGGGAAACGGTCCGGAGGCCGTCTCCTCGGGGCTCGTCGGCTGCGTGCTCGCTCCCGAGCAGACCGAGGGGCCGTACTACGTCGAGGACGCCGCGGTTCGCAGGAACGTCACGGACGGGAAGCCCGGCGTCGCCTTGACGCTCAGGCTCGCCGTCGTCAACGTCGCGAGCTGCAGACCGATCAAGGGCGCCGCCGTCGAGATCTGGCACTGCGACGCCTCGGGCGTGTACTCGGGTGTCCAGGGCGACACGGGGATGTTCCTCCGCGGCGTCCAGCGGACGGACGCGAAGGGCCTCGCGCTCTTCAGGACGATCTACCCGGGCTGGTACCAGGGACGGACCGTGCATATCCACACGAAGGTGCACCTCGGCGGCAACGTGGTGCACACGGGCCAGCTGTACTTCTCCGACCCCGTGACGGACGTCGTCTATCGGCGGAGCCCCTACAACCAGCGGCCGAACCGCAATCCGAGGAACGCAGGCGACAGCATCTACTCGAACGGCGGCAAGCGCTCGACGCTGAAGCTCGCCCGGAACGGCTCCGCCTACGTCGGCTCGATCACGATGGGAGTCCAGCGGTCGTAGCGACCTCCTCGAAGCCTTCTTCACCATGCGCTCACCACAACCGCTGGCGGGCGTGCTTTCGTATGAACCTCTGAGCACCGACAGAAGGGACGTCGCATGAGCGAGACCGCTGAGCAGCCTCGGCCGACGCCGGAGCAGGCGCAGGAGCAGATCGAGCAGGCCCTGTTCGAGATCCGGAGGATCATCGCCGGCCAGGACGCGATGCTCGAGCGTGTGATCGTCTGCCTGCTGGCGCAGGGACACCTCCTCATCGAGGGCGTGCCCGGGCTGGCGAAGACGCTGACGATCAAGAGTACCGCCGGCGTCCTCGGCGGGTCGTTCGCGCGCGTGCAGTTCACGCCCGACCTCGTTCCTTCCGACCTCGTCGGCACGCGGATCTACCGCCCCCAGGCGGGGACGTTCGACACCGAGCTCGGCCCCGTGTTCTGCAACTTCCTGCTCGCCGACGAGATCAACCGCGCGCCGGCGAAGGTGCAGTCCGCGCTGCTCGAGGTGATGCAGGAGCGGCAGGTGACGATCGGGCACGAGACGCACCTCGTGCCGTCGCCGTTTCTCGTGATGGCGACCCAGAACCCGATCGAGTCCGAGGGGACGTACCCGCTGCCCGAGGCGCAGATCGACCGCTTCCTGCTGAAGGTGCTCATCGGCTACCCGCAACACGACGAGGAGCTGACGGTCGTCCAGCGTCAGCTCGTCGACCACCCCGAGTTGAAGCAGGTGCTCTCGCTGGAGGATCTCGAGGCGCTCCAGCGGGCCGTCTTCGACATCTACGTCGATCCCTCGCTCGTGAGCTACGCCGTCGACATAGCGACGGCGACGCGCGACCCGGCCGCGCACGGGCTGTCCGAGCTCGCGCCGTACATCTCCTACGGGGCGAGCCCGAGAGGGCCGATCAGCCTCGTGCAGGGCGCCCGGGCGCTCGCGCTGATCCGCGGGCGCGAGTACGCAGTGGTCGACGATCTGCAGTCGCTCACGCGCGACGCGTTGCGCCACCGGCTCGTGCTCTCGTACCAGGCCCTCGCGGAGGAGGTGACCCCGGACTCGATCCTCGACCAGGTGCTCGCCGCGATCCCGACGCCACAGATCGACCTCGCGCGGGCCAGCGCGGCATGACGATGCCATGAGGAGCGTTGGCACGCTGCTCTCGCGGCCGACCCCGGAGCGGCCGGGGCCGGGCCCGATGGCCGAGGGGCTCCTGCGCGCCCTCGACATCTCGATCGGTCGGCGGGTGGAGGGGCTGCTCGCCGGCGACTTCCGTTCGAATCTCCTCGGAGCGGGTACCGAGCTGGCGATGGTGCGCCCGTACGTGCCCGGCGACGACGTCCGGCGCATCGACTGGGCGGTGACGGCCCGCACGAACGAGCCTCATGTGCGCGTCGACCTTGCGGAACGCGTTCTCGTGACCTGGCTCGTCCTCGACGCGTCCGTCTCCATGCAGTTCGGCACAGCCGATCGTCGCAAGGCGGACGTCTCAGAAGGCGTGGCAGTTGCGATCGGACACCTTGCGACGCGTCGCGGTAACCGGCTCGGAGTGGTGTCGTTCGGGGGCGCCGAGTCGAAGGCGTTGCCGCCGCGGCAGGGCCGCGCCGGGCTCGTCGGCCTGCTCGCCGCGCTTCGCAGCGAGGCGCCGCCGGAGGGGCCGGGGTCGACGACGCTCGGCGCCGCGCTCCGAAGGACCGGGGCGCTCGCGCGTCAACGTTCGCTCGTTGTCGTCGTGTCCGACTACCGCGGCGACCGCGAGTGGCAGCGGCCGCTGCTCGAGCTCGCAGGACATCACGACGTGGTTGCTGTCGAGGTCCGCGATCCGCGCGAGGAGGAGCTGACCGACGTCGGCCTCCTCTATCTCGTGGATCCCGAGACGGGAAGGCAGCTTCGCGTCGACACCCGCAGCCGCCGCCTGCGCGAGCGCTTCGCCGTGGCCGCTGCTGCCGAGCGCGCCGAGCTCGCTCGAGTGCTCGCGTCGGCCGGAGCACGGCACGTCGTCCTCACGACCGAAGGAGACTGGCTGCGTCCGCTCGTCACCTTCCTGCGCCGGAGCCGGGCGGCGTGAGGTTCGACTGGCCGCTCGCCCTCGTCGGGCTCGCGCTGCTGCCGGTGCTGGTCGCCCTCTACGTCGATCGGGACCGGCGACGCGTCGCGTCCCAATCCTCGTTCGGGAACCCGGACCTCATTCCGAACGTCGTCGATCGCAGCCCTGGCCGGCTCCGGTATCTGCCGCCGATGACGCTTCTCGTCGCGCTCGTCTTCCTGATCATCGGAGTGGCTCGGCCACATGCCACCGTGAAGGTCCAGCGCGAGGAGGCGACCATCATCCTCGCGATGGACGTCTCGCGTTCGATGAAGGCGAACGACGTCCAGCCGACGCGGCTCGACGCGGCTCGTGTCGCCGCGAAGACCTTCCTCGACCAGGTGCCCGACAAGTTCCAGGTCGGCGTCGTCTCGTTCGCCACCCGCGCGGCCGTCGGCGTTGCGCCGACCGAGGACCGCAGCCTGGTGACCGCCGCGCTCGACACGCTCAAGCCGGGCGAGGGGACCGCGATCGGTGACGCCGTTGCGTTGTCGGTGCGTGTGGGGCAGCCTCGGGGCGAGGGCGTCGAGGTGCCGCCACGCGCGGTCGTGCTCATCTCGGACGGCGCCCAGGACGGAGGTCGGATCAACCCCGTGCAGGCAGCACAGGAGGCGAAGCGGCAAGGCGTTCCCATTTACACGGTGCTCGTGGGCACGCCGGACGGCGTCGTCCAGGAGGCCCTTCCGGGCGGCCTCCGCCGGATCATCCACGTGCCGCCGAGCCCGCAGACGCTGCAGCAGGTGGCGCGGGACTCCGGCGGCCAGTTCTTCACGGCTCTCGACGCAGAGCAGCTGAGCAAGGTCTACGAGGACCTCGGCTCGCGGCTGGGAACGCGAGACGAGGATCGTGAGATCACCGACGTGTTCGCGGCGCTCGCCGCCGGTCTCCTGCTGGTCAGCGGCCTGACCTCCGCGTTCCTGCTCCGGGGTGTGGCGTGAGACGCGTCCGCCTCCTTCTCGTAGCCGCGGGCGCGCTTGTCGCGCTGACGGCCGGAGCTTCCGGGGCCGGGGCGGCGAACGAGTGCGACGGGCTGCAGATCTGCGTCTCGGTCCCCGGGCCGTGGGTGATGGTGCCCGCCCGCGCCGGTACCTCGCGGGAGCGCGTCGAGTACCAGCTCGACTGCCCGAAGGGTCACGTGGTGGGAGGACTCGACGCGCGTCTCAGCGTGCGACCGATCGACGTCTCCTTCCTCGGGCGGCTCGGCAGTCCCGTGAATCCCGGGATCACGACGACGCGCTCGGCCGTCTTCGTCGGGACCTACGTCGGTAGATCCGACCGCGCGCCCACGTTCAAGCCGTTCCTCGGCTGCATGCCAGTGGCGGGCGGAGGGTCGCGCGTCCCCACGTCCGCCGCCTCGACGCAGACGTTCCGTCCGGGCGAGCCCATGACGAGGCGCGTGCGCACGGTCCGTGTTCGACCCGGCTCGACCACGGTCGTACAGCGCTGCGCGGCGGGCGAGCGGCTCGTCGGCGGCTCGCACGCGTTCGCGTTCGCGACCCGTACGCCGCCGAGCGCGAGCCTCGTCTCCGGCGTCTCGGGCTCGCAGACGAGCGCTGAACGCAGCATTACGGTGCGCGTACGGGGTGATGCGGAGCTCGCTGGCGTACGCGCCTTCGTCCAGGTCCACGCGCTCTGCTCGAGGTCGGCATGAGCAGCGTGACGAGCCTGAGCTTCAAGAGCCCCTGGCTACTGCTGGGCCTGCTCGTCCTGGCGGCCGCGATCGGCCTCTGGCTCCTCGCGGAGCGCCGGCGCGCGCGCTACACCGTGCGCTACACGAACCTCGAGGTTCTCGCGAGCGTCGTCTCGGGGCGCTGGTGGCTGCGCTACGTCCCGACGGGCCTGGTGGCGCTCGGGCTCGCCGTGTTGCTGGTGGGCATCGCGCGTCCCGAGGTCGACCGCACGCTGCTCAAGGACCGCGCCACCGTGATCCTCGTCGTCGACACCTCGCGCTCGATGCAGGCGCGGGACGTCGCGCCGACCCGGCTCGGAGCTGCGCAGGAGGCGCTCCGGACGTTCCTCGACGAGGCCCCCCACGACCTGAATGTCGGGCTCGTCGTCTTCGCCGGGGAGGCGCAGGTGGCGACCCCGCCCACGAAGGACCACGAGCTCGCGCGCACCGCGATCGACGAGATCGACCAGTTCCTCGTGTACGGCGGGACCGCGATCGGCGACGCGCTGCAGACGGCCGTGCTCCTCGGCCGACAGGTGACGGATCTCGCGCCGTCCGACCAGGGAAGCATCACGATGCCGGCGAGCGACCACTCGACGCGCACGCTCGCGCAGGCGGCCGCGCCACCGGACTGCGGCGACGAGAAGAGCCCGGTGTCGATCCTCTTTTTGTCCGACGGCGCGCAGACGCGCGGGCTGCTCCAGCCGCTCGAGGGCGCGAAGCTCGCCCGCGCCGCCTGCTTCCCCGTGTACACGATCGCGCTCGGAACGCCCGAGGGCGTGATCGAGCGCGGGCCGTTCGGCGGGATTCCCGGCGCGCCCCAGGACGGCCAGACCATCCCCGTTCCGCCGGACCCGGACACGCTTCGTCAGATCGCGAAGACAACCGGTGGCGAGTTCTCGGAGGCGCGAACCTCCGACGCCCTCGAGCGCGCCTACGCCAACCTCGGCTCCCGTCTCGGACGCGAGCGCGGGGAGAGCGAGATCACGTGGCTCTTCGTCGCGATCGGCGGCCTGCTGCTCCTTGTCGCGACCGCGGTCGGGACCTTCGTCTCGCCGCGCCTGCCGTAGCTACTACACGACCACGATCGTGAAGGGCAGGTCCGCCCGGTCGTCACGACCGGCGGGGTGCAGCGCGACTGAGAAGATGCCGTTCGGCCCCGTCTGCACGGTCGCGACTGCGTCGTTCGCCGCGCTGGCGACCGCGCTCGCGCCGGAGATGCCGACGAAGCGCACCTCGAACGTGCCGGTCTGCACGCGACGCGCCTGGACCGCTCGTCCGGTGCAGTTGAACTTGCGTCCGAA
>JBKPLV010000263.1:0-12455 GCA_046731795.1 Actinomycetota bacterium
CGTCACCGCCGCGCTGCTCGTGTACGAGCACTCGCTCGTCAAGCCCGGCGACCTGCGCCGTCTCGATGCCGCGTTCTTCACGATGAACGGCGTGATCAGTGTCGTCTTCTTCGTGTTCGTGGCCCTGGACGTGCTCGTCACGTGATCCGAGGGCGCGGGCTCGAGAAGCGGTACGGCCGCAAGCGCGTGCTCTCCGGCGTGGACGTTGCGGTGCCGGTCGGCGGATTCGCGACGGTCACGGGTCCCAACGGGAGCGGCAAGACGACCCTGCTTCGCCTCGTGGCCGGTCTCGCCGTCCCGACGCGTGGGGACCTCGTCGTCGGCATCGAGCGCGCGCGCATCGGCTACCTCGCGCACGAGCCCCTCGTGTATCGCGAGCTGAGCGCCGTCGAGAACCTCGACCTCTTCGGTCGGTTGTATCGCATTCCCGAGCGAAGGGAGCGAATCGGGATGCTGCTCGAGCGCTTCTCCCTCTGGGACGCGCGCAACGAGCGCGTCTCCACGTACTCGCGCGGGATGACGCAGCGGCTCGCGCTGTGCCGTGCCCTGCTGCACGACCCCGAGCTGCTCATCCTCGACGAGCCGTACTCGGCGCTGGACGACGCCGGCGCGGCCGTCCTCGACCGCGAGCTGGAAGGGCTCGCGGGGGCGCGGACCGTCGTCGTCGCCACGCACGACCCGGACCGGCTTCTCCCTCTGTCCACGCAGTCTCTGGCGCTCGCGTGACCTACCTCGCCGACGTCGCCGCGCTCACGCGCAAGGACCTCCGCGTCGAGTTGCGCGGTCGCGACACGCTGCCGGCGATGCTCCTCTTCGTTCTCGCGACCCTCGTCGTCTTCCACTTTGCGCTGCCGGAGGACTCGAGCGACGACGCGGCCTATGGGCTCCTCTGGGTCGCGATCGTGTTCACGGCGCTGCTCGGGCTCGCGCGTGCCTGGGTTCCCGAGCAGGAGCACCACGTGCTCGATGGGCTCGTGCTCGCACCCTGCGACCGCAGCGCGATCTGGCTCGGGAAGACGCTCGCGACGCTGACCTTCCTGCTCGCGGCGCAGGTGGTCGCGCTCCCCGCGTTCGTCCTGTTCTTCGAGCCGTTGTCGATCTCCGCGCTCGCAGGTGTCGTCCTTGCCGACGTGGGGATCTGCGCGGTCGGCTCGCTGATGTCCGCGATGGCCGTCGCCGGCCGGTCGCGTGAGGTGCTCCTTCCCCTCCTCGTCCTCCCGCTCGCGATCCCTCTCGTCGTCGGCGGCGTGGGCTCCGCGATCTCAGAAGAGGGCGAGCGGTTCCTCCTCTTCCTCCTCCTGTACGACGGCGTCTTCGCTGTACTCTCGTGGGCGTCCTTCGAGTACGTCGTAACGGAGTAACCACCTGAGCGCATCGTCTCTTCGCAGCCTCCCGGGTCTCGCCTGGCTCGCTGCGTTCGCCATGGGTCTCGCGCTCGTGCTGGCCCTCATCGTGGCTCCCGAGGATGCCGACCAGGGCATCTCGCAGCGGATCTTCTACATCCACGTGCCGATCGCTCTGACGGCGTACTTCTGCTTCGGCCTCGGCGCGGTGAAGGCGCTGCTGCTGCTGTGGCGCGGGGAGGAGCGCTACGACCTGGAGAGCTACGTGGCCATCCACCAGGGGACCATCTTCGGCGCGCTCACCCTCCTCACCGGGTCGATCTGGGCACGCGCCTCCTGGGGAATCTGGTGGACGTGGAGCTCGAATCAGCTCGTGCTCTTCCTCGTCCTCTTCCTCTTCTACTGCGCCTACTTCATGCTCCGCTTCTCGCTCGAGGACGGGCCGCGCCGGGCGCGCTCCTCGGCCGTGTATGCGCTCTTCGGCGTCGCACTCATTCCGGTGAGCTTCCTCGCGATCCGCCTCGCCAACGACTTCATCCACCCGACCGTGTTCACGCGCGACGGTCCTCAGATGAGTGCCACGATGTTCATGGCCTTCCTCGTCTCGTGGGGAGCGGTGACGTTGCTCGCCTACGTGCTGTATCGGGTGGAGCTCGCCGGCAAGCGGCTCGACGCGGATCTGCGCGAGCTGCGCGAGGCCCTGCTGTGAGCTGGAGCCAGGAGGAGCTCGTCGCGGCCGCGTACGCGGTCGTCTTCTTCTTCGTCCTCGCGTACGTCGCGATCATCGCCGCCAAGCTGACCCGCCTGCAGCGCGAGACGGCGGCGCTCGTCGAGCTCGCTCGGACGAGGTCGGAGCGCGACTCCTGACTCTCCGAGCTCCCGCATATGCTGCCCCCGTGGTGACGAGGCCTCTGCCGGTGCAGGCGCCGACGGCGTTCGTCCGGATCCGCCCGCGCGGAGCGCGGCTCTGCGGCGAGGCGAGGCGCAACACGACTCGTCGCTGCTCGGCGCGCCGCTCGCGACGCACCTAGGTCGAGGGGCAACGCGGCGTTACGCTCCGCGACGTGTTCATCACGTTCCTGAGCGACTTCGGCCTGCAGGACGACTTCGTCGGTACCTGCCATGGCGTCATGAAGCGGATCGCGCCTGACGCGCAGATCATCGACATCACACACGGGATTCCGGCGACGGCGATCCTGCAGGGCGCACTCGTGCTCGCGAACACGATCGACTTCATGCCGCTCGGGGTGCACCTCGCGATCGTCGATCCGGGAGTCGGCGGCCCGCGCCGGCCGCTGGCCCTGCGCGACGCCGAGGGCCGACTCTATGTCGGCCCGGACAACGGCCTTCTGCTTCCCGCGGCCAGTCGCCACGGCATCGACCAGGCGCACGAGCTCGCGAACCCGGAGTACGCCCTCGAGTCGATCTCGCGCACCTTTCACGGACGCGACCTGTTCGCGCCTGCCGCTGCGCACCTGGCGACCGGCGTCCCGCTCGAGGAGCTCGGGCCGCCGGTCGATCCCGAGGGCCTCATCCGTCTCGAGCTCCCGGAGCCCGTCTTTCGCGATGGGGCTCTGCACGCGACGCTGCTCTATGTCGACAGCTTCGGCAACATCGCGCTCAACCTCGACCGCGACGACGTCGAGTCGCTCGGCATCACCTCGGGGACGCGGATCGAGCTGGAGCTCGCCGGCGAGCGCTACTACGCGATCATGGCCCGGACGTTCGCCGACGCACGTCCCGGCGACGTCATCCTCTACGAGGACAGCTACAAGAAGATGTCGCTGGCGATCTCGCGCGGGAGCGCGGCGCGCATGCTCCACGCCTCGCCGGGCCAGGTGATCCGGATCAGGCTTCCCGCATAGCCCGCTAGGAGACGGTTGGGCGCCGCTCCGCCCAGGGACGCGCCGCTTCGAGCTCGGCGGCGAGGCTCAGGAGCAGCGCGTCGCCGGCAGGCGGCCCGATCGCCTGCACGCCGATCGGGAGACCGGTCTCGCTCCAGTGCAGCGGGAGTGACATGGCGGGAAGGCCCGTGAGGTTCGCGATCGCGGTGAAGGGCGTGAACTCCGTGTTGCGGAACAGCTGCTCGATCGCGCCGCTCACCGCGTCCTGCCAGCCGATGGGGACGGGCGGGAGCGCGAGGGTCGGCGTGAGCACGACGTCGACCTGACTCCAAAACGCCACGATCCGGCGTGCGAGCATCTGCAGCCGCGCAACGGCCCGCGCGTAGTCCGCCGCCGAGCTCGCTCGCGCGGACTCGGCGAGTCCACGGTTGAGCGGCGTCATCAGCGACTCGTCCACGGGATGGAGCGTGGGGCCGACCTGCCAGACCGCGATGAACGTGTGGAAGAGGTCCGGGTCGTGCCAGGGCGGCGTTGTCTCCTCGAGGCGATGGCCGAGATCCGCGAGGAGCGCGGCAGCGCCGTCGAGGGCTGCGAGGCAGGCCGGGTCGACGAGCACGTCGATCGGCGGTGTCGAGGTTACGGCGATGCGAAGACGGGTCGGCGGCTCGGGTGTTGTCTCCGCGAACGGCCGTGAGGGCGGCGGCAACCACCAGGGGTCGCCGGGCTCGTAGCCGGCGATGACGTCGAGCAGGTGCGCCGCGTCCTCGACGGTCCGCGTGAGCGGTCCCGCGGTGGAGAGGCCCTCCAGCGACCCGAAGGGCGCGCTCGAGACGCGGCCGCGCGACGGCTTAAGCCCGAACAGTCCGCAGCACGAGGCGGGGATGCGGATCGAGCCTCCGCCGTCCGTCGCGTGCGCCGCCGGGACGAGGCCGGCCGCGAGCGCGGCGGCGGCGCCTCCACTCGAGCCGCCCGGCGTGAGCTCCGTGTCCCACGGGTTCCGCGTCGCGCCGTTGAGCTCCGACTCGGTGAATGCAACCGTCCCGAACTCCGGGGTGTTCGACTTGCCGACGATCACGAACCCCGCCTCCCGCAGCCGTCGCACGACGGCGATATCGAAGTCCGGGACGTAGTCGGCGTACGCGCGCGAGGAGTAGGTCGTCCGGATGCCCGCGGTGGCCGCCAGATCCTTGATCGCGATCGGTACACCGCGAAAGGGAGCGTCGCCCGGCATCGAGTCCACGACCCGCGCCGCCGCGAGCGCCTCCTCGGCGCAGACCGTGACGAAGGAGTTGAGCGCCGGGTCGAGTCGCTCGATGCGCTCGAGTGAAGCGGTCACGAGCTCGGTCGAGGAGATCTCGCCGGCGCGTACGAGCCGGGCCTGCTCGACGGCCGAGAGGAAGGCCAGCTCCATCGCGGCGAAGCTACAGCACCGAAGTGCAGCGAAGAGTGGCGAGGGCCGGACTTGAACCGGCGACACCACGGTTTTCAGCCGTGTGCTCTACCAACTGAGCTACCTCGCCGCGGCGACCCAGTGTAGCCCGGCTGATTTGTCGTCGTGACGGATCGCCGAAGGCCGGCTTCGCCGGCCGGGATGCGGCGCGCGGCGTCCTCCGCGAAAGACGGTTCCAGCGGTGTGCTCTACCAACTGAGCTACCTCGCCGCGGCGACTCAGTCGAGTCTTACGAAGCTTGCGCCTTTGTCGCCTGCAGAAATGCGAGCGCGCTCCGGAACGTGCCGCCCGCGTCCCCCACGGTGCGCGTTCGCTCGATCCACGTAGCCCAGCAGTCCTTCGAGCCTGACATGGTCGGCCGAGGATCGCATAGCGTTCTCGGGCCATGAGGAGCGTGCGCGGAGAGGTGGTCGTCATCGGGGCGGCGCTCGACCTCGGTCAGGGACGACGTGGGGTCGACATGGGGCCTTCGGCGATGCGTTACGCGGGGCTGGAGGAGCGGCTGACGAGTCTTGGCTACACGGTTCGCGATCACGGCAACGTCGAGACGGCGGTTCCCGAGGCGACGGCGCTGCGGGACGAGCGTGCGCGGTTCCTCCCGGAGATCAAGCAGACGTGCGCCCGCATCGCCGCCAAGGTCGTCGAGGAATCGAGTGCAGGCGCACGGCCGCTCGTGCTCGGCGGCGATCACTCCGTCGCGCTCGGGACACTCGGCGGGCTCGCGTCCGTTCACGGTCTCGGCGGCGTCCTCTGGATCGACGCGCACGCGGATGTCAACACGCCGGAGACGAGCCCCTCCGGGAACGTCCACGGGATGCCGCTCGCCGCGGCGCTCGGGCTCGCCGGGCCTGAGTTCGAGAGCGATGCGTGGCCTCTTCCCGCACTCGATCCACGGCGGGTCGTCCTGCTCGGCCTCCGTGAGGCGGACGACGGCGAGCGCAGGCTGTTGCACGACGCGGGAGTCAGAGCCTTCACCATGAGCGAAATCGACCGCATCGGCGTGGAGCGCGCCGTGCGGGAGGCGCTGGACCGCGTCGCAGGGCCGGGATTCGTGCACGTCTCGCTCGACATGGACGCGCTCGATCCCGAGGTCGCGCCGGGTGTCGGCACACCGGTGCGCGGCGGGCTCACCTACCGCGAGGCGCACCTCGCGCTCGAGCTCGTGGCCGAGTCCGGCCTCGCCGGCTCGCTCGAGGTGGTCGAGGTGAATCCGATCCTCGATCGTGAGAACACGACCGCGTTCACGGCGGTCGAGCTCGTGGCGAGCGCGCTCGGCGCGACCATCATCTAGCGGGCCTGGCTAGGCGCGAGCGCCTGCGAACTGCGGGATGACGTCGCTGCCGTAGGCGGCGAGATCCTCCTCCTGGCCGTGGGTCATGAGGTAGATGTTGAACTGGTCGACGCCGACGTCCTCGAGCTCCTTCAGCTTCGCCGTCGCCTGCTCGGCGTTCCCGAGGACGCAGAAGCGGTCGCAGATCTCGTCCGTGACGAACTCCCCGTGCTTTGCCCCCACGCGGGAGTGCTCGTTGTAGTCGTAGAACTTCCGCACGCGCACGTACTCGGTGAGCTCGTGCGGGATCTCCGAGTCGTACCCGTAGCGCTCGATGAGATCCATCACGTGATTCGAGACCATCGCGGGGAACCAGCGGACCTGCTCGCGCGCGTCCGCGAGGTCGTCGGTGATGTGGCTCGGCGCGCAGACGATGCACTTGAGCTCGGCGGGGTCGCGTCCGGC
This sequence comes from Actinomycetota bacterium, assembly GCA_046731795.1. Taxonomy (GTDB): domain Bacteria; phylum Actinomycetota; class Thermoleophilia; order Gaiellales; family Gaiellaceae; genus GMQP-bins7. The sequence goes on from JBKPLV010000263.1 coordinate 6,373, forward strand.
CTCCTCCGCGGCGTGGCGAGCCGTGTCCATGATCCACCGGATGATCACCGGGTCGGCGAGCTGGATGATCACGCCGTCGCCGACGCGACCGGCGACCGCGAGCGCCTTCGGCCCGTAGCCGGCGACCCACATCGGGATCTCGGGCAGCTCCGGACGAACCCACGAGAGCTTGAGCTGCTTCTCGTTCCAGTCGACCTCGCGGCCGTTCATGAAGTCCTTGATCATCCTGAGGCGCCGCTCGAACTCCGCGACGCGCACCGGCTTCTGTCCGATGTAGCGCCGCGCCGAGTCGCCGCGCCCGATGCCCATCACCATGCGTCCGTCCGAGATGTCGTGCAGCGTCGCGTAGCCGCTCGCGAGCACGGTTGGCTCGCGCGTGCCGGGGTTCGTGACGCAGTGGCCGAACTTCATGGACGTCGTCGCCTGGACGGCCATGGTCAGGAGCGGGAAGGACTCCTGCCAGAGCACGTGCGAGTCGTACGTCCAGCCGTACTCGAAGCCGTTCGCCTCGGCGTGTCGGATGAGCTCGAGGAAGCGTGTGTACGGCGGATCGGGAAGGACTGTGACGCCGAAGCTCAGAGCCATCTCGAATTCTCCTTCGCTCGTTCGGAAAGGGCGATTATCGACTCTCGAGGCGGGTCGTGCGAAGCGGTAGCAGCGCTGCGGCGGCGAGCACGGCGACGGCCGCGAAGGCGAGGCGGCCGTCGCTCGGCAGCTCGAAGGTCAGTCCGGCGAGCGGGGTGCCGACGAGGATCGTGAGCACGGCGCATGCGTTCACGAGCGCGATCGCGGCGCCGGGCGCGTCCGGACGACGTCGCTGGGCGGCAGCGAAGATCACGGCGAACGGGAGGCCGGCCATCAGCCCGAGCACGAACGCACCGACCGCGGAGACCGGGTAGGAGACGGCGAGCGCCAGCAGGAGCGCGCCCGCGGAGGTCCCCAGGAGCGCGGCTCCGACCACGAGGCGCGAACTGACGCGTCCCGCGAGAATCCCGCCGGCCGGCCGCGTGACGATGCCGACGAAGAGGATCAGACCCCCGGCGAGGCCAGCGGCCGTTGAGCTCGCTCCCTGCCGCTCGAGAAGAGGCACCGCCCAGTTCCCCGCGACGACCGCGAGTCCGAAGGTCGCGGCCTGGAGGAGGCCGATCGGGAGCAGCTCCCGGTCCCGCAGCACCCAGGCGCCCGTGTGGCCGATGCGCGGAAGGCCGGTCGCCAAGAGGGCCGGGATCGCTGCGAGGACCGCGAGCAGCGCAGCCGTCCAGTACGCCGCACGCCAGCTCGTGGCATCGGTGAGAGGCGGCACGATCATCAAGGCGAGCCCACCGCCCGTCATGGTGGCCCCGCCGTACAGGCCCTGCAGCGCGGTGCCGCCGCCTCCTGCTCGCACGAGATCGAGGCCCGCGACGAAGGCTGCCCCGGATCCGAGCCCGACGATCGCACGCGCGACGAGCGCCACACCGAAGCCCGCGTCGAGGAGAAGGATCCCGTTCCCGACCACGCCCGCCGCGATCGCGAGGAGCGCGACGCTCTGGGAGCCGAAGCGATCCGCTCCTCGTCCGGCGGGGAGCTGGACTGCAAGGTGCGTGACGAAGAGCGCCGTCGTCAGGAGGCCGATGGCCGCGACGGAGACCCCGTAGTGGTCGGCCAGCGGATCGGCTGCCGCACCGACGTTCGAGACGTTCCAGGTGAGGCACCCGCCGACGGCGAGCCCGGCGGCGATCCCGGAGGTCGAACGGCTCAGCGACCGCCGCCGTCGGCGACCCAGGCGACGGTCTTCGAGGCGAGCCGGTCGAGCGCCGCGACGGAGAGCTCGAGGTGCTCCTCGCGGGTGTCCTCGAGCTTCGTGTGCGAGAGACCCCGGAGGCTCTGGACGAACAGCATCACGGTCGGAACGCCCGCGCGGGAGACCTCGGCTGCGTCATGCAATGGGCCGGAAGGAAGCCGGTGGCTGGTTCCTGCAATCTCGGTGATCGCCTCCTCGCCGAAGCCGATGAGCGTCTCCTCGAAGAGGATCGGCTCGATCGACCAGATCCGCTCCCACTCGACGTCGAGCCGTTCTTCCGCGGCGAAGTGCTCGCTCGCGGCCTGCGCCTGATCGAGGAGTTGTGCCAGCTTGGCGGCGTCGAGGTGCCGCTGGTCGAGGAGCTGCTCGGCGGTCTCGACGACGGAGGTGACGATGCCCGGGCGGCAGACGACGCCGCCGGACGTGCAGACGGCCCCGTCTCCGACCCGTGCTGCGATCTCCCGAATCTCGAGAGCGAGCTTCGCGGCGCCCGCGAGCGCGTCGCGGCGCGCGTCCATCGGCGTCGATCCGGCGTGCGCAGCCTGACCGCGCCAGGTGATGCGGTGGCGCTCGACCCCGAAGGTGCCGAGCACGACGCCGAGCGGCAGGTCGAGCGATTCGAGGACCGGCCCCTGCTCGATGTGGAGCTCGAGGTAGGCGGCGGCCGAATCCAGCTCGCTCTGCGCGCCGAGCGCCGAGTCGAGGTCGACGTCGTAAGCCGCCAGGGCGTCCGGGAGCGAGACCCCGTCGCGGTCCGTGAGCTGGCGCAGCTCGTCCTGGTCGGTCATGGATCCGGCCGCGGCGCTCGAGCCGAAGAGGCTCCGCCCGAACCGTGCGCCCTCCTCGTCCGCCCAGTTGACCAGGCGGATCGTGACCGGAGGCGTGCCCTCGCTCGCGATGCGCCGGAGGACCTCGACTCCGCCGAGGACGTTGAGGCAGCCGTCGAGCCAGCCTCCGTTGGGGACGGAGTCGATGTGCCCGCCGAGAAGGACCGCGCGCTCCGACTCTCCGGCGAGCGTGAACCACTGGTTCCCTGCCGCGTCGACGGACTCTGTTGCGCCCGTCTCGGCGACGAGGTCACGGAGCCACGTGCGTGCCTGCTCCCAGGTGTCGGTCCACGCGACCCGTTGCGCGCCGTTCTCGTCCCCCGTCAGCTCGCGAAGCTGCTCGAGCTCGGCGACGGCGCGCTTGGGATCGAGGGCCACGGCGGGAGCCTAGTGCCGCTCGAATCGTGATGCAGGAGGTGGAGCCGTGTGAGAGATTCCTGCGATGCTCGTACGCAAGCTCCTCATGCGCGCCCTCGTCTTCGTCCTCGTCCTGGGAGGGATCTGGGCGCTGTGGGAGGGCTACAAGTGGCTCTGGGAGGAGACGGGCTGGACGAGGCCGTTCCGCGTCGATGATCTGACCCTCCCGCACGTTCATACGATCCTTCTTCAGCTCGGCGAGCCGACGTCCACGGGTGACGATCTCTGGCTCTATCTCCTACATGCCGCGCTCTTCACGGCGAAGTCGGCGGCTCTGGGGTTTGCCTTCGGTGCCGTCGTCGGATTCGTGCTCGGAGTCGTCTTGATGCAGTTCGACGTGCTGCGCCGCGGGGTGATGCCGTACGTCGTCGCATCGCAGACGATCCCCATTCTCGCTCTCGCACCCATCGTCGTCCGGGGTCTCGGGAGCGTCTCGGTCGGAGGGTCTCCTCCGCCCGACTGGATCCGCGTCTCGGTCATCGCCGCCTACCTCACGTTCTTCCCCGTCACGATGAACACCATCAGGGGCTTGAGGTCCGTCGATCCCAGGGCGCTGGAGCTCATGCACTCGTACGCGGCGCGCGGTTGGACGACCTTGTGGAAGCTCCGCGTTCCCTCTGCGTTGCCGTTCATCTTCACGGCCCTGAAGATCGCAGCCACCGCGAGCGTCGTGGGCGCCATCATCGGCGAGCAGACGGCCTCGATCACGAACGGGCTCGGAGGCGCGATCCTCAACTTCAACCAGTACTACGCACTCGAGCCGACGAATCTCTGGGCGACGAACCTCTACGCGGCAATGCTCGGCATCGGCTTCTTCCTCGTCGTGCTCTTCGCGGAGAAGGTCGCCGTCCATCGCGCTCCGGAGCGGTTGGTATGAGCGGCGACACGCCCGTGGTGTCGATCACGGGGCTCTCGAAGAGCTTCGGCAAGGGTGGAGTCACGGCGCTCCAGGGCATCGACCTCGACGTCCACCGCGGAGAGTTCGTGTCGCTGATCGGACCGTCAGGCTGCGGCAAGTCGACGCTGCTCCGGGTCGTCGGCGACATCATCGAGCCGTCCTCGGGGGCGATCACCGTGAACGGGAAGTCGGCACGGCGTGCGCGCCTCGATCGCGACTACGGCATCGTGTTCCAGGCGCCGGTGCTCTACGACTGGCGAACGGTCGCGAAGAACATCTCGCTGCCGCTCGAGATGCTTGGTTGGGATCGCGCGAGGCGGACGGCGCGGGTCAGGGAGATGATCGAGCTCGTCGAGCTCTCCGGGTTCGAGAAGCACCACCCGTGGCAGCTCTCGGGAGGGATGCAGCAGCGCGTGTCGATCGCACGGGCACTTGCGTTCTCGCCGGGTCTGCTGCTCATGGACGAGCCGTTCGGTGCGCTCGACGAGATGACACGCGAGCGCCTCAACATGGAGCTGCTTCGCATCTGGGCGGAGACGGGATCGACCGTCATCTTCGTGACGCACTCGATCTCCGAGGCCGTGTTCCTTTCGACCCGGGCCGTCGTGATGTCTCCTCGCCCCGGCCGCATCGCCGGCGTCGTTCCCGTGGACCTCCCGCAGCCGCGGACAGCCGCGACCCGGGAGGAGCCGCACTTCTTCGAGCTCGTGACCCAGGTTCGCGAGTTGCTCCACGCGATCGGTGCGGACGAGGTCGAGGAGACGCTCGCGGCCGAGGTGGACATCACGTGAGCGCTGCCCCGCCGAGCCCTTCCTCGTCACGTCGTCTCGGCGAGCAGATTCGCTACTGGCTTCCGGCGGTCGTGGTCTTCGGACTCGGCCTCGCGGCCTGGCAATGGCTCCTCCCCGACGTGCTCGGCGTCGAGGCGTTTCTCCTGCCGCGGTTCTCCGACGTCGTGCAGGCGCTCGTCGACGACCGCGACGAGCTCCTCCGCGGGGCGTGGATCACGTTCAAGGAGGCCTTCGGCGGCTTCGTCATCGGTAGCGGAACGGCGATCGTCGCCGCCCTCGTGCTCGCACGCTGGCGGCCGTTCGGGAACGCCTTGATGCCCTACATGATCGCCGCGAACGCGATTCCGATCATCGCCTTCGCGCCGATCACGAACGCCTGGTTCGGAATCTTGAGCCCGTGGTCGAAGATCGCCATCGCCGCAGTTCTGTGCTTCTTCCCGGTGCTCGTGAACACGCTTCGGGGCCTGACCTCCGTCGATCCGGAGTCGATCGAGCTCATGCGGTCGTACGCGGCGCCGGAGCGCGAGGTGTTTCGACGCGTCCGGATCCCGAACTCCCTGCCGTACGTCTTCTCGGCCTTGAAGGTCGCGAGTGTGCTTGCGATGATCGGCGCGGTCGTGGGCGACTATTTCGGAGGATCCCTGGAAGCGCTGGGAATCGTGGTTCTGAGCGCCGTCAATCTCTCTCGTTACTCCACCTCGTGGGCAGCGATACTCGTTGCGAGCCTCATGGGGATCGCGTTCTACGGGACGATCGCGCTCGTCGAGCGATATGCGCTCCGCTGGCATCCGTCAGTGGGGCGGAGGGCATGAAATGGCAGGAGGTCCGGTCTCGGCTGCTCCGGGACCGAGAGCATAAGGAGGGCATGTGAAGCGACGCAGGTGGTATGCCGCGTTGGCCGCGCTCGTGGTGGTCGCCGCGCTTTCGGCGACGGGCTTTGCCGTGGCAGGCTCGTCCAGCCCCAAGCTGACGAAGGTGACGATCCAGCTCAAGTGGGTGACGCAGTCCCAGTTCGCCGGCTACTACGCGGCGAAGGCGAAGGGGTACTACAAGAAGGCCGGGCTCGACGTCACACTCAAGGTGGGCGGTCCGACGATCGTCAACGAACAGACCGTGCTCTCGAAGCAGGCGGAGTTCGGCGTCAACTGGTTCCCGAGCCTGCTCGCAAACCGAGACCAGGGGAACGATCTCGTCAACATCGCCCAGGTCTACACGAGGTCGGGCACGACCGAGGTGACCTGGAAGAAGGACGGCATCTCGAACTTCAAGCAGATGCGCGGAAAGAAATTCGGTGTCTGGATCTTCGGGAACGAGTTCGAGCAGCGCGCTGCGCTCGTGAAGTACGGCATGGATCCGGACAAGGACGT
>JBKPLV010000264.1:0-2640 GCA_046731795.1 Actinomycetota bacterium
GACTCCGCGAAGAGCACGCCCTGGTTCGCGAGGATCGCGACGGGGTAGCCCTCGATGCGCGCGAAGCAGCAGACGAGCGTGTCGCCGTAGAGCTGCTTGAACTCGTGGAAGCGCGAGCCGTCGACGATGCGGCCGATGACGGCGCGCGCGTCGAGCTCGTGGCGGAAGTCCTCAGGGACGAGCCCATACAGGTCAGACGGGTCGAGCGCCGGCTCCTCGGGGGGAGCGAGCTGCCAGGGCCGGGGAGGGGGTGGATCGAGGTTGCGCACGATCTCGCGCGCGATCGCGAGGGCGTGCTCGTCGGACTGGGCGTAGTGGTCGGCGACGCCCGAGCGGCGCGTGTGGACGTCGGCGCCTCCGAGCTCCTCGGCCGACACGTCCTGCCCCGTCGCGGCCTTCACGAGCGGCGGCCCGCCGATGAAGATCGTTCCCGTCCCCTTCACGATCACGGTCTCGTCCGACATCGCCGGGACGTAGGCGCCGCCGGCGGTGCACGAGCCCATCACGACCGCGATCTGCGGGATCCCGAGCGCCGACAGCCGGGCCTGGTTGAAGAAGATGCGGCCGAAGTGGTCGCGGTCGGGGAATACCTCCGCCTGCAGCGGGAGGAACGCGCCGCCCGAGTCGACGAGGTAGATGCACGGCAGGCGGTTCTGGCGCGCGACCTCCTGGGCACGGAGGTGCTTCTTGACGGTGAGCGGGAAGTACGAGCCGCCCTTCACCGTCGCGTCGTTCGCGACGATCGCGCACTGGCGCCCCTCGACGATGCCGATTCCAGTGACGATCCCTGCAGAGGGCGCGTCGCCGTCGTAGAGCTCCCAGGCGGCGAGCGCGTTCAGCTCGAGGAACGCGGTGCCCGGATCGATGAGCCGGTCGACCCGTTCGCGTGCGGTGAGCTTCCCGCGCGAGCGGTGGCGCTCGACGGCCTTCTCGCCGCCCCCGGCGGCGACGAGCGCGGTGCGCTCGCGGAGCTCGGCGACGAGCGCCTCCATGGCCGCGCGCCGCCGCTCGAACGCCTCGTCGCGGACGACCTCGGACGCGAGCATCCCCACCGGGTGAGCCTATCGCGCCCCCGTCACCGTCCCGTGCGCGGCGGCCGCACGACGACGACGCGGTCGACGACGAACTCACGGTGCCGCGTTCTGTAGACGGTGATCGGCGCGTCCTGGAGGTCACCGCTCGCGTTCCAGCTGACGTCGCCGAGGATGCCGCCGCGAACGTCGGTCTGCCGCAGCTGGTCCGTCACCGATCCGCGGGTGCCGTCGGAGCGTGCGATCGCATCCAGCAGGATCTCGGCGGCCTGGGCGCCGTAGCTCGCGGCAGCATCGGGCCCGACATCGCCTCCACGCGAGGTCGCCAATTCCTCGAGGAACTGCTTGCCCCTCGGTGGCAGCCGGTCGTTCGGGATGCCGTACACGGTGACGTACATGCCCTCGGCCGCGTGGCCGGCAAGCGTGAAGAGATCGTCCAGCTGGAACGCATCCGGGGCGCTGACAGAGACCTCGGGCCCGAGCTCCGCACGCAGCTCGCGAAGCATCCCGGCCGTGCCGCGCGTGAGGAGGCCGACGATCGCGACCGACTCGGGTCGAGCCGCTGCAACCCTCCGCGCAAGCGCGGCAAACGACCTCGCGTCTGGATCGAAGCTCGTCTTGCCGACGATCTCGACGCCCCTCCGCTTCGCGTACGCACGCATCCACCTCGTGTACGTCGGCGCGTAGTCATTGCCCGTGGACGTCAGTACGAACAGCCGATCGTGACGGAGCTGCCTTGCGAGCTCGACCTGCGCGAGCCCGAGATAGCTCTCGGCGGCGGCGAGCCGGAAGAAACTGCGCTTGCCCGACGGGTACAACTCGGCGTCCTCGGTGAGCCCGGCGTACGTGTTCGACGGGCTGATCATCGCCAGCGGCCCCTCAGGTGCCTGGTTGGCGATCGGGATCTGGGTGTACGAGCAGAAGGACGTGAATGACCCGAAGACGCCGACGACGTTGAGGTTGCGCGCGAGCGCCTTCGCGAGCGAGCCGCAGCGGAAGAAGTCCTCGGCGCCGGCCTGCGCCGTGGACGAATCGCATGACTGGAGGCCGACGGAGAAGGAACCGGCCTCGAAGTCGCGCTGTTCGAGCGCGAGCCGCATGCCGTCGACCATCGCTCGGCTGACCTCGACCACAGTGCCCTGGAGCGGGAGGCTCGTGACGAGGAGGACGTCGGGTCGACCGTCGCCCTCGAAGTAGACCTTCCCGCACAGCGACGAGGGCAACGCGGCGTCGCGGGAGGGCGAGCTCGCGGCGGTTACCCAGACGGCCCCGTCTTCGGCCGAGACCGCACGGGGGGAGGTCAGGGTGCCGACGCGCCGCGACGCACCCGTCCGAGGATCGATCCGGTACAGGATGTCAGCGATCTCATTCGTCGCCCACACGGCACCCTCGCCGAACGCCACGCCGTTGACCCAGGTGTCGAGCTCGACCGGGTGTCGAGTCGGGTTCGCTCCCGTGTCGACGCGCCAGACCTTCCCGCCCTCCGGGTCGGCGACCCAGACCGCACCAGCGCCGATCGTCAGCGACGAGAGGAAACCGGTGTCCATCGGCAGCCGCCGCGCGACCGTGTTCGTGCCCGGGTCGATCTCGACGAGGCCTCCCTCCTCCG
>JBKPLV010000265.1:0-11095 GCA_046731795.1 Actinomycetota bacterium
GTGTCGCACACGACGGCCTGCAGGACGAGCCCGATGCGCTCGAGCTCGCCCGTCACGCGCTCATCGAGCGGCTGATCACGGCGCGCTACGAAGAGCGCGTGGGCGACCCGGCCGACGAGATCGTCGGGATCGCTCGCGAACTCGACGCCGACGTCATCGTCGTCGGGCGCCGTGGGCCGCGTGAGCGAAACGGCGCCGGCCCGGGATCCGTGAGTGCGGACGTCGTGCGGCATGCCGCCTGCGACGTCCTCGTCGTCGGCGGCTAGCGACCTAGCGTTCGACCAGCCCGTGGTCGAGCGCGTAGCGCACGAGCTCGGCGCGGCTCGAGAGCCCGAGCTTCTGCATGATGTGCGCCCGGTGGGTCTCCGCCGTGCGGACGGATACGTAGAGCAGCGCTGCGACCTCCTGATTCGTGTGACCTAGGGCGAGTAGGCGCAGAACCTCCCGTTCGCGCTCCGAGAGCGGGTCCGACTCGGCGCGCTTGCGCTGCTCCGAGTCCGCCGCGATGAGGCGTGCGCCGAGCGCCGGGTGCACGTACCGCTCGCCGGCCGCGACCGCGCGAACCGCGTCGACGACGTCCGTGTCTGCCGCCTCCTTCAGGACGTAGCCGCTCGCACCCGCCTCGAAGGCCTCGCGGACGTACTCGGGGTCGTCCTGCATCGAGAGCATCAACACCTTCACGTCAGGGACCGCTTGCAGGAGCGCCGGCATGCCTTCGATCCCGGTCTTTCCTGGCATGACGACGTCCATGAGCACCACGTCCGGCTGGGACTCGAGCGCCTCGAACACGGCCCGCTCGGCGTTGGGAGCCTCGCCGACGGTCTCGATGTCGGTCTCGGCGTCGAGCACGCGGCGGAGCCCGGTTCGCACGACGGCGTGGTCGTCGACGACGAGGACGCGGATCGTCACGCCAGCGGGATCTCCGCGGCAATGGTCGTACCGGAACCTCTTCCGGTCTCGACCTTGAGCCTGCCGCCGACGAGCGCGACGCGCTCGCGCATGCCGGTAAGGCCCAGCCCCGTGGGGGCGCTCGCCATGTCGAATCCCGTGCCGTCGTCCTCGACCACGAGGACTGCCGCGTTCTCGGTGCGCGTCATGAGAACGCTGATTCTCGCCGCTTGGGCGTGCTTCGTGACGTTCGTGAGCGCCTCCTGCACGATGCGGTACATCGTCGTCTCGATGTCGGCCGCTAAGCGCTCATCGCCGAGCTGGATCGCGACGTCGATGTCGAGGAGCCCATCCTGCCGATGCGTGTCGACGAGCCTCTCCACTGCCGGCCCGAGCCCGAAGTCGTCGAGCGCGGCAGGGCGAAGCTCCACCGCGAGGCGGCGCACCTCGTGGAGCGTCGACACCACCAGCTCGCGAACCGAGCCGAGTGCGGCCTGGGCGTCCTCGCCTTCGACGTACCGTTCGAACGAGCGCAAGCCGAGCAGGATCGAGGTGAGCGCCTGGCCCGTCTCGTCGTGCAGCTCGCGCGCCAGTCGCGCCCGCTCGAGCTCCTGCGCCTCGACGACGCGTCGCACCGCATCGCGACTCACGCGCTGCGAGAGGTCCACCCCGATTGCGGCGCGTTGGGCGAGCGATTCGGCGATACGCAGGTCGCCCTCGCCGAAGCGCGGATCGTCGCCTTCGCGGTCGTGGGCGGTGATGACCCCGATCGCGCGCCCCTCGACGAGAAGAGGGACGTACAGACCCGTCTCGTGGCCGGTCCCGGCCATGAGCTCGCCGTTGACCTCGCGATCGGCATCCAGCGAGTCCACGCGCTCGGACCGGCCCCGAGCGAGCACACGCCCCATCTTCGAGCCGTCGATGCGCAGCCGCCGGTCGCGCATGGCTTCCGCGGCCTCTCCATCCGCCGCTGCGACACGCAGCGAGTTCTCGCCTTCGAGGAGCGCGACCAGCACGAGGCGGGCATGGACGAGCTCACGCAGCCGAGCGGCAACGATGCCGAGCAGGGGGTCGAGCTCGATCTGACCGGCGAGCGCATTGCCGATCTCGTTCAGCGACTCGAGCTGCCGCAGCCAGCGGGTCGAGGACTCGTGCAGGCGCGCGTTCTCGACGGCGACCGCGGCCTGGGCCGCGAGGAGTCGGGTGAGCTCCTCGTCCTCCTCGGTGAACGCGCCACCCCCGGCCTTCTCGGTGAGGTAGAGGTTGCCGTAGACGCGATCACGAAGCACGACCGGCACACCGAGGAACGTGTGCATCGGCGGGTGGTTGGGCGGGAAGCCGACGGACCGAGGGTCGTAACCGACGTCCGCGATCCGGAGCGGCCTGGCGTCGTGGATGAGAACCCCGAGGATGCCGCGCCCGACCGGCTCGTTGCCGATGGCCGCGCGCTCCGCCGGCGTCAACCCGGTCGTCAGGAACCGCTCGAGCTGCTTACCGGATGCGTCGACGACGCCGAGCGCCGCGTACCGCGCAGCAGTGAGCTGGGCGGCCACGTCGACGATTCGTTGCAGCAGCGCATCGAGCGACAGCTCCGAGCTCAGCGAGATGCCGGCGTCGACGAGGAGCCGAAGCCGATCGCTCTGCGACGTGTCGCTCAAGCCGGGGCGACGGGCACCGCGACGCCGATCATCGAGTCGCGCGTGACGATGGAGGCGAGCTCGTCCTCGCTCAGCGAGTCCGTGCCGTCCGGCCGGCGCGGCACGACGAGGTAGCGAACGTTCGCGGTCGAGTCCACCACGCGGACCTCGACGTCGTCGTCCAGCTCGACGCCGAACTCGTGGAGGACGCCGCGAGGATCCGTGACTGCCCGCGACCTGTACGGCAGGCTCTTGTACCAGTCGGGAGGCGGGCCGAGGAGCGCCTTCGGGTAGCACGAGCACAGCGTGCACACGACCATGTGGTGCACCTGCTCCGTGTTCTCGAGCGCGACGACCAGCGGGGATGATCCGGGATCGAGCCCGCGCTCGAGCGCTGCCAGACGAGCGTCGGCGAGGAGCCGCTGCTTGAAGTCGGGATCGACCCATGCGCGGGCCACGAGACGCGCGCCGTCCGCGGGTGTGCGAGAGACGAGCCAGTCGACCCCTGCGCGGATGTCTTCGCGCTCGAGCACGCCCTTCTCGACGAGGAGCTCCTCGAGCGCGCGGACGCGTGCCGCTGCCGGCGGCTCCCCGGCGGTCGTGACCGCGTCGTGCGGGTGATCGTGGTCGCCGTGGCCGTGGCTCATTCCGCCTCCAGCCAGTGCTCGAACACGTCGGCCAGGACGCGCTCGCCGCGGTCGAGCTCGAAGCTCACGAGGTACAGCTCACGCTCCGGGAGACCCTCCTCACCATACGCCCGCGTCTCCGGGTCGCGAAAGGTCCCGTGCGCACGTTCGACCCGGCCGTGCCGGCCTTTGAGGTATGCGGGCGTGCGGTGATGTCCGTCGTGCGCGCGGGTCGAGACCTGCACCGGGCTGCCGAGCGCGAAGCTCATCGCGCCAGCCGCTCGTCGAGCTCACCCGGTGCGAGCACGCCCTTCTCCGTGAGGATCGTCTCGGTCGAGAACAGCCAGCGCTCGTAGTACGAGGCTGACTCGTACTCGGCCGGAGGCATGCTCTCGATTCCCCGGCGCATCTCATCCGTGCTCATGACACCGCGGTCCTCCAGGGCGTTCTCGATCGCATCCATGAGGATCTCCCAGTCGGCGAGGTCGTGCTGGGCGCGGTCGATGGGAGCGTCCGTCGGCCACCCGCCCCGGTCGTGCACGGCGCGTTCCATCAGCCGATCGTAACCAGTCGCCTGCTGAGCGCCGGACCTGGACCAGAGGCCGTGGGAATCAGCCCAGTCGGTCGGACGGCGTCCATGCCCTCGAGCGCCGGGCAGGGTGAATGTCGCGCGGGGCATAGAAAAAGCCCCGTTTCCAGGGCTTTTTCCGTAGCAGGCCTGTAAGCCGGATTCTGTCGAGGGTGACCATCTCTCTTGGCGGTGCACCCGGCTCCTCGGCGGGCCGCGTCGTCGGAGCCTGCTTCACCTTGCACCGGACGGGGTTTGGCGAGCCGACCGTGTCGCCACGGCCGCTGGTGGGCTCTTACCCCACCGTTTCACCCTTACCGGCCCCGGTCTCCCGCGGCCGGCGGTCTCCTTTCTGTTCCACTTTCCGTCGGCTTTCGCCGCCTCGGTCGCCCGAGCGTCCTTGCCCTGCGGTGTCCGGACTTTCCTCGAGCTCTGCGATCTGTCGATCCAGTGAGCCCGCGGTCACCCGGCCTGCACGACTGATGGTAACGCGATCTCGGCGAGCTTCTCCTCGGACTCGGCCAGGATCGACCTGCACTCCGGGCAGGCGAGCGCGCCCCGCACGTGCAGGACGAACTCGCCGCACACGAGGCACTCCAGGCTCACGCCGCGGACGAGCGCGGCGAGCTCCTGGTCGAGCGTGCGGTTGAGGGGTGCAACGGTCATATCCGCCGCCCCCTCACCCGAGGCTCCTGAACACGCCCGTCACCTTCCCGAGGATCTCGACGTGCTCGGGGTAGAGTGGCTCGAGCGCCGCGTTCTCGGGCTGCAGGCGAATGCGGCCGTCGCCCTCGCGATGGAACGTCTTCACCGTCGCCTCGTCCGCCGACTCGTCGTCGCCGACGAGCGCGACGACGATCTCGCCGGTGCGCGCGTCGGACTGCTTGCGCACGACGACGATGTCGCCGTCGAGGATTCCGGCCTCGATCATGGACTCGCCCTTCACGCGGAGGAGGAAGTCTGCGTCGCGGCCGAGCGGCTCCGGCACCGCGATCTGGTCCTCGATCGCCTCCTCCGCGAGCAGAGGCCCGCCGGCCGCGATCTGGCCGACCAGTGGCAGCGTGGGCGTCGAGTCGCTGCGCGCCGGCGTCTCCTCGCGCCGCCTGCCGACGAGCTCGATCGCGCGAGGCTTCGTCGGATCGCGCTTCAAGAGGCCCGCGCGCTCGAGGTTCGCGAGATGCGCGTGGACCGTCGATGGCGAGGCGAGCCCGACGGCGTCGCCGATCTCGCGGACGGTAGGCGGATAGCCGTGGTCGTCCACATAGGCGGCGAGGAATTGCCAGATCTCCTGCTGTCGTGTCGTGAGCAGCGGGTTGTCCAGGGTCATCGGGTCTCCTGTGTCGCGGGGTGGACGAACGTATGTTCGTTCCTGGAGAGTAGATTCCTCCCCGGACGACGTCAAGTGCGCGGACGACGGGCGACGAACGCGGCCTGCTCGAGCTCGTACGGGTTCTCGACCGTCGTGTCTGCGAGCTCGAGGCCGGCCCCCTCGATGAGCCGTTCCCAGGTCGCGCGCGAGAACAGCCCGAGTACGTGCCGGTCGTGCACGACGCGAACCTCCTCGCCCGGGCCGCGCGCGATGATCAGGTAGTCGACGTCGTAGGTCGAGCCCGTCGCGGGGTGGATCCACTCGAGGTAGCGCAGGCTGCGGCCGTCCTCGCCGTCGTGGCCGCCGTGATCCGTGCGGGGCCTGAAGATCTCCGTCGTCGCGTCCGGGGTGAGGATCACGACGCCGCCCGGCCGCACGTGTGCCGCCGCCGTCTCGATCGCGGCGCGCAGGTCGTCCTCGGTCGTCAGGTACGCGATCGCGTCGTGGACGAAGACGACGTCGAACGTCCGGCCGAGGCGGAGCGTGCGCATGTCCCCTTCGAGGTGCTCGCACTCCGGGTTGAGCGTGCGTGAGAGAGCGAGCATGTCCGGCGAGAGGTCCGTGAGAGTGCACGCGAAGCGCGCTTTCAGGTGCGACGCGTTGTTACCGCCGCCGGAGCCGAGCTCGAGCAGCGTTCGCGCGTCGCCGATCGCGACCTGGTCGACGACGCGGCTCACGAAGGCCGCTTCGTCCGCGTAGTCAGAGGGGTGCGTCAGGAGGTGGAACCACGGCGCAAGATCCGAGTACATGTGCACCGGCCGAGAATGCACGAAAGGCGGCCGGAGCCGCCTTCCTCGTCATGCGCTGGAGAGGACTTGAACCTCCACGGCCTAAGTGGCCACTAGGCCCTCAACCTAGCGCGTCTACCAATTCCGCCACCAGCGCGTGAGTGACCGATTCTAGAGAAGGTGGAACAGAAGCACGGTGTTCAGACCGAACAGCGTCGCGACCGCCACTGTCACCCGCGTCAGGTTCCGCTCCACCACGTGCGTGCCGCCCTGCGAGTGCGGCGTGAATCCCAGCCCGCCCATGCCGGCCTCGCGCCCGGAGTGCATGAGCACGAGCGTGATGACCGCGGCGGCCAGCAGCACCTGGATGACGGCGGAGACCTGAAGCATGGGCAGAAGAGGGTAGCAGCGGCGTTACGCTCCCCCCATGGGCGACGACGTGCGCGAGCGCATCCAGAAGCTGCTCGTGACTGGCGACAACCGCCTGAAGCAGGGAGTCGCGCCGGAGAAGGTCCGCGAGACGTACGAGGAGGCGCTCGAGGTCGCACGCGAAGCCGGACTCGAGGACGCGATCGGGCCTCTCGTCGAGGTCAGGCTCGCGGACCTGCGGCGGCTCGCTGGAGGATCTCCTCCACCCGAGCCGCCTGCAGCCTGACGTCGTGACCCTCCGCAGCGGCGCGTCCCGCGAGGTTCGGTCTCGGCAGCGCTGAGGCGCCGGCGAGGGCGTCCGTGAGCGCGTCCTCGTCGAGCGGGTCGACGAGGATCCCGGACTCCGGCGTGACGAACTCGGGCGGGCCCCCGACCGCTGTGGCGACCACGGAGCGGGCCGACGCCATTGCCTCGAGCGTCGCGAGGCCGAACGGCTCGGTGAGGCTCGGCTGACAGACGACGTCGGAGGCGGCGATCCAGGCCGGCACCGCCTCGTGCTCCACCCGGCCGACGAGACGGACGCGGGCGCGGCCTTCGAGCGCCTGGCGGAGCGGGCCGTCCCCCACGAAGGCGAGCTCCCCTTCGCCGTGCCGCTCGAAGGCGCGGGCGAGGGTGAGCACGTTCTTCCGCTCCGACAGCGACCCGAGGCAGAGGAAGGCGGTTCCCTGCGGGCTCCAACCGAGGTCTCGGCGCGCCCCTTCGGCGTCATGGGGCCCGAAGCGGTCGAGATCGACGCCGCAGTCGACGACCTCGGTCTTCGCCTCTGCCTCTGGGAGCGCGGCGCACAGCCGCTCGCGCAGCCAGTCTGAGACGGCGATCACCGCGGACGCGCGCCGGACGACGCGACGCGTCGCGGCACGCACTCCGGGAATCGCGCCGATGTTGGCGACGTCCTGGCCGTGCGCGGTTACGACGAGCGGTGCGTCCGTCGCCAGCGAGGCCGCGAGCCCAGCAGGCACGAGGAAGTGCGCGTAGGCGACGTCAGGTCGGAAGCCGCGCGCCGCCCGCCGCGCGTCACGGAAGAGGCGGAGCTGCGCCCGCTTGCCGCCGCCACGGGAGCTCACAATTGCACGCCGGAACTCGTGCCCACGGGCGACGAGCTCTCGCTCGAGGTTTGCCACGAAGATGCCCAGGTCAGGGTCGGCCGGCCCGGGATACATCTGCGAGACGAGGAGGATCCGCAGCGGCTCTATCCGCGCGTGACCTGCAGGATCCCGAGGCACATCTCGTCCGTCGTGCCCTCGCCCCAGAGGACGTAGCGCGGGGTCCTCGGTACGCCATGCCCACCGTGCGTGCGCTTCCGGATGTCGTGGCGACACGTGACCCGTACGACGTCCCCGGGACCGGCCTCGACCGGGCTCGCGAGCGTGTACGCGTTCTGCCAGTGGAAGTCCCAGTGCGGGATGTCGAGCAGCACCTTCGCGCGCGGTGTTCCGGGGTTGAGCTCGAGCTTGATCGAGGCTCCGAGGAGGTGCATGTGTCCGGCGGCGACGTAGATCGTCGTGGGCTCGGTGATGTGCCGGTCGCAGGTCGAGACCGGGCTCGGGACGGGATTCGCCGCGCTCCCGCGGCAGAGGATCAGGAGCCCGGCGGGGACGAATGCGGCGCCCGCGCCGTACTTGCGCGTGAGGTCAAAGAGCGCCTCGGTGCGGGAGCAGAGCCGCCCGTGCTCGCCCTTCGCGCACGCGAGCTCGACGGGCCCGGGGAGGAGCATGGTTTGCAGCGGCGTGAGGCCGGACGACGCCGGAGCGACCGTCAGGAGCGCGCGCGAGCGGTCCGGGGCGCGACCGTTCAGGAGGTTGTAGTGCACCTGCATCACGATCCGGCTGCCGGCCGGAAGCTCGACGCCGGTGCCTTCTGGCAGCCGGTTGCCGCCCCACCCGGGCGCCCAGGCGGCGATCCAGTTCGCGTTGTTCAGGGAGTCACCGATGTCGGCGCCGTCGCCGGCAGGCAAACCGGTTCCCCCGAAGCACGACCAGCCCGGGCCTGCGTCCCCAGCGTCCAGCCGCTTCGCGTCCGCGACCTGACTCGCGGGCGCGCGGAAGAGGATCACGTGGTGCACGACCTTCGGCCGCCCGGGGTCGATGCGCGCCGACGTCACGAATCCGTCCTGCGACTGCTTCGGGTCGAGGAGGAAGCAGTGGTAGTCGTCGGTGACGCCCTTCGGCGCCGAGGGCGTGTAGGCCGTCTGCATCTTCAGGTCGAGGAGCTTCTCGCCCGCCCGAACCTCGGGGCCGCGTACGGCGGTCGGTTTGGCTGCAGGACCGTCGATCTTGGCGCCGGCCCGCGCCCAGGCGAGGATCGCTGTCCGCTGCTCGGAGCTCAGGATCCTTGCGTCCTGCCCGACGTACGCCGGCGACTGCTTGCCGGGCGGCCAGGGGGGCATGAGCCGCGACTGCACCGCGCCCGCGATCGCGGCCGAGCTCGCCGAGATCTGGCGGGCGGTGACGAGCGGGAAGGGCGCGATGCCGCTGGGACGATGGCAGCCGGCGCACTTCTCCGCGATCACAGGCGCGACGTCACGCGTGAAACTCGGGGTCGCGGACGGCTCGGACTGGCCACGGACCATCGCGAGCGCGGCGAGCGGAACGGCGAGCGAGACGAGCCCGACAGCGGCGATGGCGATTCGGGCGCCGCTACGCATGGGCGTCATATGTACCCCAAAGCTCGCGCAGGACGCCACAGATCTCGCCGACGGTGCAGCCGGCGCGCAGCGCCTCGCGCATCGGGGCGAGGAGGTTCTCGTCCGACTCCGCCGTTCGCCGCACCGCGTCGAGCCCAGCCGCTGCCGCCGCTGCGTCCCGCTCGGTCCGGACGCGCGCGGTTCGCTCGCGCTGCCGCCGCTCGATCGCGGGATCGACCTGCAGCAGCTCGACCGCCTCCTCGTCACCCTCGGTGAACTTGTTGACGCCGACGACGACGCGGTCACCGGACTCGACCTCGGTCTGGAAGCGGAATGCGGACGCCTCGATCTCCGCCTGGACGAAGCCCTGCTCGATCGCTGCGACTGCGCCGCCGAGCTCGTCGATGTGCGCGATGAGCTCGCGCGCTCGAAGCGCGAGCTCGTCGGTGAGCGCCTCGACGAAGTAGGAGCCTCCGAACGGATCGGCGGTATCGGTAGTGCCCGCCTCGGCGGCGAGGATCTGCTGGGTGCGCAGGGCTATCCGCGCGGAGCGCTCCGTCGGCAGCGCGAGCGCCTCGTCGAACGCGTTCGTGTGCAGCGACTGGGCGCCTCCGGACACGGCGGACAGCGCTTGGATCGCGACGCGCACGACGTTGTTCTCGGGCTGCTGGGCCGTGAGGGTCGAGCCGCCCGTCTGCGCGTGGAAGCGAAGCGCGAGCGCGCGTGGATTCGTGGCGCCGAAGCGCTCGCGCATGATCTCCGCCCACAGGCGCCTGGCGGCCCGGAACTTCGCCACCTCCTGGAAGAAGTGGTTGTGCGCGTTGAAGAAGAACGACAGGCGCTCGCCGAACTCGTCCGGAGACAGTCCGGCCGCGACGGCGGCCTCGCAATACGCGATCCCGTTCGCGAGCGTGAACGCGAGCTCCTGGGCCGCGCTCGCGCCAGCCTCGCGGATGTGGTACCCGGAGATCGAGATCGTGTTGAACGACGGCAGGCGCTCCGCGCAGTAGGCGAAGACGTCGGTCGCGAGGCGCATCGAGGGACGCGGCGGGAAGATGTAGTTGCCGCGCGCCACGTACTCCTTCAGCACGTCGTTCTGCACGGTTCCGCGCAGCTCGGCCCCCGAGACGCCCTGCCGCTCGCCGACGAGCTCGTACAGGAGGAGGAGCAGGGCCGCCGGGGCGTTGATCGTCATCGACGTCGACACGCGGTCGAGCGGGATGCCGTCCAGCAGCACGTCCATGTCCGCGAGCGAGTCGATGGCGACTCCGGTGCGTCCCACCTCGCCCTCGGCCACCTGGTCGTCCGAGTCGTAGCCGAGCTGGGTGGGGAGGTCGAAGGCGACCGAGAGCCCGGTCTGACCACGCCCGAGGAGGTAGCGGAAGCGCGCGTTCGTCTCCTCGGCCGAGCCGTAGCCGGCGTACTGGCGGATCGTCCACGGCCGCCCGCGATACATCGTCTCGTACGGGCCGCGGGTGAACGGGTATTCGCCGGGGCGCTCCGGCTCCCGGCTCGGCGCGTCCGCAGCCGTGTAGACCGGCTTGACCTCGATCTCGGAGTCGGTCAGCCGACGGTCACCGGTTGTCGCCATCAGACAATCGTACGGCGCAGCTCCTGTCGGCTACCTGTGCGCGCCTTCGCGCGCTCGGTTGGTGGATGCAACCTTCCAGCGCCGGAGTCGGGCTCTGCCCGGCGGGAGGCTCGGCGAGGCGGAGTGTGCGCTGCCGGAAGGAGGGGGTGCGTGGGGGAACCATGGGTTCCCCCGTGTTCAGATGACGCCGCCGGCGCGCTCGATCGCGTCGAGCGCGATGCGGCGGCCGGTTTCGACGTGCTCGCGAATTGCGCCCTGTGCCGCGACCATGTCGCGACCCGCGAAGGCCTCGACGATCTTGCCGTGCTCGGTGACGAGGTTCGCGTGGCCCTCGACGTGTCCGCCGCGGATCACCTGCATCATCAGGTTCACGGACAGCTCGCGGTAGAAGCGCGAGAGCAGCGTGTTCCGCGCGAGGTCGATCTGGTACTCGTGGAAGGCCGCGTTCGCTGCGTCCCACTGCTCGTCCGAGATCGCGGCGTCGGTCGCAGCGAGCGCATCGGCGAAACCGGCGACGTCTTCGTGGTCGAGCTCAGGGATCGCCTGCTCGGCAGCCAAGAGCTCGAGGGCGAGGCGCACGTCATAGCCCTCGGCCACGGCGCGGGCCGTGACGGGGGCCACGTAGTAGCCGCGGCG